>JAILFT010000056.1 GCA_024697425.1 Butyrivibrio sp.
GATAAGGTCTGGATGCTCAGTGAAGACGGCCAGGAAGTGCTGGTCAATATCTCTGATGTCAAGGAAGGCGACAACATTATTGTCCGCACAGGAAGCATGATCCCTCTGGACGGAGCTGTAATGCGCGGTGAAGCTTCGGTAAATCAGGCCTCCATGACCGGTGAGTCAGCCCCTGTCCACAAGAGCGCTGATGCACTTGTCTACGCCGGAACCGTTGTGGAAGAGGGCGAACTTACAATAACCGTGCAAAAGACACATGGCCTTGGAAGGTATGATCGAATAGTTGCCATGATAGAAGAATCCGAGAAGCTCAAGTCAGAGACTGAGGCAAGAGCATCTCATCTGGCCGACAGGCTCGTACCCACAACTTTCAAAGCCACTCTTTTGACATGGCTTCTGACCCGTGATGCCACAAAGGCCACATCTATCCTGATGGTGGACTTCTGCTGCGCACTCAAGCTATCAATGCCAATCGCTGTACTCTCGGCAATGCGAGAAGCCGGTGATCACAAGATCTCCGTCAAGGGCGGCAAATTCATGGAAGCTGTTGCGGATGCCACAACCATTGTCTTCGACAAGACAGGTACTCTCACCCACGCCAATCCAAAGGTAAACGATGTTGTTACTTTTGACGGAAACGACAAAGACGAAATGCTAAGGCTCGCAGCGTGTCTCGAGGAGCACTACCCTCATTCAATAGCCAACGCTGTTGTAAAAGCAGCCGATGAAAAGGGCCTCATCCACGAGGAGAAGCACACAAAAGCCATCTATATCGTGGCTCATGGAATATCCAGTACCATCGATAACAAGAAGGTCTGCATAGGCAGTCATCACTTCATCTTCGAAGACGAGGGCTGCACAATTCCCGAGTCGGAAAAAGACAAATTCAAAGACCTTCCGGATGAGTACTCCCACCTCTACATGGCAATCGGCGGCGTATTATCCGCAGTAATCCTGATCGAAGATCCAATCAGGGCTGAGGCACCGGGCGTTATTCAAAAGCTTAAGGAAGTCGGTTTTGAAAATGTGGTCATGATGACCGGTGACAGTGACAGAACAGCAAGATCCGTTGCCGCCAAAACAGGTGTCACAAGGTACTTCTCGGAAGTACTCCCTGAAGACAAGGCAGCATTCATCAGAGCCGAACATGAAGCCGGCAGAAAAGTTGTAATGGTTGGTGATGGTATAAACGACTCTCCCGCTCTTTCAGAAGCCGATGCCGGCATTGCCGTAAGCACCGGTGCGTCAATCGCGAGAGAGATCGCCGATATCACCATTTCATCAGAAGACCTCTCGGGTCTTGTTACTTTAAAGAAATTAAGCACAAAGCTTATGGACAGGATTGATTTCAACTACAGGACCATCATTGGTTTTAACTCACTCCTGATCCTGCTTGGCATGTTTGGAGTCCTTACTCCTACAGCCACATCTCTTTTACACAATACTTCTACAGTAGCACTGGGTATAAGGAGCATGACCGATCTACTTGAGTGATACCTCATACATCTCGCCCATGTTCTTAAACCCGCCCTCCGGCAGGCAGGAACTGCAAGATGAGCTGCAGCCATCGCTGCTACAGCCCCCGCAGTTTCCGCCGCAGCCGCAGGACATATCTACTTTCTTTATCACTCCGATATTGGTAAGGTATTCAACCTGTCTTTTAACATCCTCGACAGAGGTCCCCAGTTCTATGGCAAGAAGCCTTACAGTCCTGGCGTTTCCGTCCCTGAGGAGTTCAATAAGTTCCTTCATTTAAGCTCACCCTCACAATTTACCAGATCAACAGTCCCACATGGTATGCGATCATAGCCAGTAAAAGAGCTGTCGCAGTGTAGTAAACTGCGATCCTTGCGGTCCACTTAACAGATGCAGTCTCCTGATAGGTTGCTGCCAAAGCCACAACACAAGGCATATTGAAGGTCATTGCAAATATGAAAGCAAGTGCCTCAGGCTTTGATACATTTGCAAGAAGGATCTCGCTGAGGTTAGCTGCTCTGGAGGCTCCACTCATAGCTGCATCAAATGCACCTGCGAGATTCTCTCCGGTAAAGAGAGCACTGATAACGCCGATAGCTCCCTCTTTTCCGACGGAAGAAGCAATAAATGCAATAAACAGCTGCCATCCAAGGCCAAATACTCTGGTCACAGGTTCAATCGCCTGTCCGAATCTTGTGAGGATCGGGATGCTGCCCGGTGTGAAGGAGTAGCTGAGCAGCCAGAACAGGCCACATACAAGGATCACAACGCTGCTGACTCTCTTGAAGGTATCAACGCATCTTCCGAATACATAGCGGAGAAGGGCTCCCCACTTAGGTCTGTGATAAGGAGGAAGCTCCATGATCATTCCGTAGCGCTCGGTTTTCTTAACGAGACGTCCGCCAAATACCAGTGATGTAATGTACATGTGAAGGATCATCGTCAGCAGTATTACAACGATGATCAGGACTGCTCCGGGTCCGAAGAACATTGCTGAGAGCATCGGGATCACAGACCATGCTGCGCCGCAGGGAACTGCCCAGGCAAGTGCAATGGTAAGGACCTTTTGTCCCCAGTTGTCGATAACTCTGGCACCTGCTACCCCGCCCATGGTACATCCGAAGCTTACCAGGAAGGGCATAACTGATTTTCCCTGGAGTCCCAACTTACCCATGGTATTGTCGAAAACATAGGAAATTCGCGCCATGACACCGACTTCTTCCAGAAGGCCGAACACAAGCGTAACTCCGAACACAAAGCCAAGCATCTTGAATACATATGAAAAAGACTGGATGATCACCGTGCAGATCGCGGCGATTATAACTTCAGGACAGCCGATCGCTGTCAGCAGAGCTGTAACAGGAGCCTTGAGCGCTGCAACTCCTTCACCCACAAACATCAGTGGCAGAGCAGGAATAAATGAAGCAATAAGTCCCAAAAGAACTGTAAGAACAACTGCAGGTTTACCCCAGGTCCTGCTGAGGTAGATCTTGTCGAGTTTGGATTCTGAAAGCCGGCTCTGCTTTGCTTTGACAGCCCCGTCCAAAACCTCATCGATCCATCTGAACTTGGCACTTCCTGTAGCTATGGCGCCTTCCGATCTTCCGCAGATGGTCTCTATCCTCTTCATGGTAGCTGTGGGAAGCTTCTCCCTGAGCTGTTTCATGACCATCCGATCGTTCTCCAGAGCCTTGATGGCTATCCAGGTTGAAGAAAATCCGCGGATAAGATCCTGTGGAATAAGGGCTCTGAGCTCCGCATATCCTTCTATTTTGCTGTACTCCTCTTCGATCCTTGAGCAGTCCAGTACAGTCTTTTCCTTTACTGCACGCTCCATGATCTCATAGTAGGGCTCGTAATTTTTAGCATCCGTTGCGGAAAAAAGAAGTACCGGTATTCCAAGCTTCTTCTCTATGGCCTTTGCATCTATCTCTTTTCCCTGATCCCTGGCAACGTCGGCCATATTGAGAACAAGAAAACTTGGAACCGTGATACCTGCATAGTCCGCAGCCATGAAAAGACTTCTCTCAAGCTGGGAGCTGTCTGCCAAAATGCAGACTACATCTGCTCTTCCGGAGGCAATAAAGTCTCTTGTGATAACCTCTTCGTCGGAATTGGCCGTGAGGGAATACGATCCCGGAAGATCCGCTACGGCACACTCCATCCCTTTATATGTGAAAAAACCTTCTTTCTTTTCTACTGTTTTGCCCGGACAGTTACCCACATG
>JAILFT010000081.1 GCA_024697425.1 Butyrivibrio sp.
TCATGACGGCGTGGTATGAGATCCCCGTTACCGAGTACATCACCATCAGCAGCGGAGGCAAGGTAAAAGAGCCTGTGAAGCTAGCGCTGGTAACAGACCTGCATTCAGGATACTACGGTAAGGATGAAGCCGAGCTCATACGCATGATAGACAGGGCGACTCCGGATGCTGTTCTTATGTCAGGTGATATATTTGATGACAGGCTCAGTATGGACAACGCCAGGATTTTCTGTGAGCAGATTGCCGGCAAATACCCGTGCTTCTATGTAACAGGTAACCACGAGATATGGAGCCCGAATGAAAACAGGATAAAAGAGTATTTAAGATCCATTGGAATTACTGTCCTGGATGGAACAGCTGAAACTCTTACGATAAATGGATCCATGATAAGTTTCTGCGGAGTAGATGACCCCACGTACATGACAGACGCCGAATGGGCAGTACAGCTGACAAGCACCGCGACAGCTGCAGATTCAGCAAACGCAAGCACAGGCACCACGGCCCCTTACAAGGTTCTATTATCCCACCGACCGGAGAGGACTAAAACCTACGAAGCCTATGACTTTGACCTTATCGTTTGCGGACATGCACACGGCGGGCAGTGGAGGATTCCTTTTACCCAGATGGGAGTGCATGCACCGAATCAGGGGCAGTTCCCGCGTTATGTAGACGGACTGTATGAGCTCGGTAACGGAAGTAAAATGGTAGTGAGCCGCGGACTTGCCCGTGAGAGAATGCCATATCCCAGGTTTTTCAATCACCCGGAGATCGTTATCATCACTGTCGGAGAATAGAATTTTTTCTGGCAATCAGGATAAAAGAAACTATGACTTCATGCTATAATAGTTGCCAGAGGAGAGAAAAAATGAAGATTAAATGTGATTATTGCGGAAACACATATGAGGATACCCTGCATCAGTGTCCTGACTGTGGTGCTCCCAATCCTTCCCACAAGAATGAAAAGGGACCCAGGACTATTGAGGAACTCAAGCAGTGGTACAAGGACAGGAATCTTCCTGCGCCTGAAGTGACACGTTTTTTCATCGGCGAGGATTACAAGGAGCCCAGGGCCTTTGGTATTTATAAAGATGCCAATGGAGATTTCATCGTCTACAAGAATAAGGGCGACGGCTCAAGGGCGGTCCGCTATCAGGGAAAAGATGAAGAGTATGCTGTAAATGAACTCTATCAGCGCCTCAAGGATGAGATAGTCCATCAGAAGGCAGGTAACAAAGGCGGCTCAGGCACACGCTCTGCAGGAGGATCATCTTCCGGCGGCTCGAGTTCCGGCGGCGGATTGTTTCGCGGTATAAAGAGTCTCTTTTATATAGTTGTCGTTATCATAATGATAAGTGTCTTTTTCAGCAGTCTTCGTGAGAACAGACACAGAGGCTATTATAAATACGACAATGATGTTTACTACTATATCAGCGATGACTGGTACATGTATGATGATGGCTGGCACGAAGTAAGCAGCACAGCTCCGGGACCGGCAACAATATCGGAAAACTTCGATGAATACTACGTTTCAGATACCTGGAATTCTTCCATAGAATCAACCGACTGGGATAACACGTCATACTACGACAGATATCATTCCTCAAGTGATGACAATGATTCGGATTATGACTGGGGCAGCGATGACAGCTGGGATTCCGGCGGAACAGACTGGGATTCCGATTGGTAATACATAACGCTTGGAGGGACTGCAATGTCCGAGAAATACAGCCTGATCTTTCCTGATCAGAAACTAGAATATAAGAAATTAAGTGAGCTCACTGTCCATGACATAGGCATGGACAGTGTTCTTTTAAAGCTATCTAAGGAAAAGAATGAGCAGACTTATATCACAAATGTCATGAAGCTCGTTACCTGTGATGCCCACAACGCACAGTACAGGAGCGATGTCTTTGACGACATTTACAGGAACAAAGCCATGAGAGAGGAGCTTTTAGAGCTTCTGGACAGGGTCAATTTCCTGAAAGAGTATGGCAGCTACAAGCATGACGGCGATCATGAGCCCGGAGTCTGGGACCTGGTACACAGGCTTGAGGAGATCCGGGATTATATAGACAGTATCGAAGCTATCCAAAAGTGCCTTGAGGGTGCAGATCTTCGCTCTGAGGGGCTTCTCGGGCTCAAGAAGTATGTCAGTGACCTCTATGAGGACAACGGTTTTGAGGGCTTGAAAAAAGATATCGCTGAGCTCAAGGCAGATACCAACAACCTTAAGAGCGTTACTGTCGGCATCAACCTAAACGAGAGATTTGAAGCCAGCGGAATAGGCCTTATTTCCGTAAACAGCAGACCTTTTTCCAAGTCCACCATGGTCAGGCACTTCGTGGATAAGGTCTCGGCAAAAGACAACGTCAAGGCCTCTACTGACTGGGATGAAAACTACAGATTCGATGAGATCCAGGCTAAGGGTCCGCTGGGCGGAAGGGATGAGTTTATACCTCCGGTCTTCAGCCCCCTTGCCATGATGAGCATGATGAAGGTGTCGGAAGCAGATGATACCACAAAGTCCGTCACCAACTACATGGACAAGATAACAGACAGGCTGCTTAGCCAGACGGTCAAACACCTTCGAAGTGTGCTTAATAAATATACTATGGTCACCGTTACTGACATAACCGACCTGATGCCTGAGTTTATCTACTATATCCGCTGGGCCGAATATGTCGAGAACATGGCGGATAAGGGAGCGCTCTTTTGCAAACCCTGTGTACATGAGGCCGGCAGCAGCACTAAATCCATGGATGCACAGGGAATATACAACATCAAGCTCCTTACCGAGCATGCCGGTGAAACAGCAGCTGATATAGTCAGGAACGATCTTGATTTTACTGATGAGCACACACTCTATATCCTGACCGGAGCCAACATGGGCGGTAAGACTACGATAACCCAGACCGTGGGACAGCTCTTTTTCATGGCTCAGGGCGGAATCTATGTGCCCGGAACTAAGTTTGAATATGTGCCTGTGGACGCCATTTATACGCACTTCCCTGCAGATGAGGACAAAACCATGGACTTAGGGCGCCTCGGGGAGGAGTGCAAGAGGTTTAAAGAGCTCTATGAACCGGCTACGGATAAGAGTCTTTTACTGCTCAACGAAACCTTCTCAACCACTTCTTTTGAGGAAGGGTACTTTATTGCCAGGGACTGCTCCAGGGCAATCCTTAAAAAGGGCATAAGGACCATTTACAACACTCACATGCACAAGCTCGCCATTGAGATTGATGAGCTAAATGACGACGCCGTGACTGCCAAAGCCGCATCCCTTGTGGTCAAGGCCGATGAGGGACGTCGCCTTTACGAGGTAGAGGTCGGTCCGCCAAAGGGTCTTTCTTATGCAAAAGACATTGCGGAAAAATACGGCGTGACCTATGATATGCTATGTGATTAAATAGCAGTGGGAGTAATACGAAAATGGTTTTGTTACAACAGATGATAGTTCTGTTCATCCTTATGGGGATAGGATTTTTTTGCGGGAAAAAGAGCTTTCTGTCTGATGAGGGTTCAAAGACCCTCTCGTGGGTCGTTGTAAATGTGGCAACACCGGCGATGATCCTGTCGGCGGGAATGAATGACGAGAGCACGGTCCGGGGGAGGGAATTGGCCATCGGATTTCTGGTAGCTCTTTTGATTTATGCTTTTCAGATTCTAATGTCTTTCGTGATACTGCCCCTTATCAGGGTTCCGGCCGGGGATGGGGGCGTGTATCGCGTAATGACTATCTTTTCAAATATTGGATTCATGGGGCTTCCGATTCTGCAGGCTGTGTATGGTCAGGAGGCGGTTTTGTACGGAGCTCTTTTCCAATTCCCTTTTAACTTTCTGATGTACACCTATGGTATTGCTGCTCTTCGCGGCGAAAACCCGTTCAGGAACTTAAAGAGTATCAACAGTATCATCAATGTCGGCGTAATATCAACGCTTCTGTCTGTTGTGATCTATGTCTTGGAGATTCCTATGCCGGAGTTTTTAAAGGTTTCCGCAGGACATCTTCGAAATCTTGCAGCGCCCTTAAGCATGCTGGTGATTGGGCAGTCTCTGATACATTTTAAGGTTAAGGATATGCTCGAAGATTTAAGGCTTCTTGTCTTTTCACTTATCAAACTTTTAGTGGTTCCGGTGGTCGGAATGCTGATCTTCAGGTGCTTTATAAGTGATGCGCTGATCCTGAATGTATGTTTTATCATGCTTGCAACGCCGATTGCTTCCATGTGTGCCATGATGGCGCAGCAATATGGCGGCAATTACAGTCTGGCCTCAAAGGGGGTGGCTTTGTCCACTGTTCTTTCAGTTGTGACTATACCTCTTTTGTCCCTTGTGCTACAATAGGTAAGAATGTGTTTTGGACACTTCCTACTTATTAAATGAAAATTGAGAAAGAGAGGAACTTTTTAAATTGAAAACTGTTGCGATTATCCTGTTTGTGGCAATGTATGCGGGGCTTATCATATTCCCCAAGAGGCGTGCGATCATAGCGCTGGCGGTTGCTGCACTATATATAATTTTGGGAATCCTTCCTTACAACACAGTTTTCTCTGTTGTTGACTGGAACGTACTTCTAATGATCTTCGGAACACTTCTTCTTGTTGATTATTTCATCGATTCCAAGATGCCGAATCTGATCGCGGATTATCTGCTTGATCTGGCACCCAATGTAATGTGGGTTACGATCTTTATGTCGCTGTTCTCAGGACTTATTTCTGCATTTATCGACAACGTGGCAACACTTCTCATGGTTGCACCCGTTGGCCTTGCCGTCTGCAAGAAGCTCAAGATAAATCCTGTTCCCATGATCATCTCCATTGCAGTTTCATCAAACCTTCAGGGAGCAGCAACACTCGTCGGTGATACAACTTCCATCATGCTGGGCGCTTATGCCAAGATGGATTTCAATGACTTCTTCTGGATGAACGGAAGACCCGGAATTTTCTTCGCGGTAGAACTTGGAGCGCTTCTTACGATTCCGATCATGATGGTTCTTTTCAGAAAAGACAAGGAGCCTGTATCTGCGGAAGAGAAGACCAAGGTTACAGATTATGTTCCTACGATCATGATGGTAGCTCACGTAGTTCTCCTTATGGCTGCATCATTTATTCCCGAGAAGCCTGAGATTACAAACGGTCTTATCTGCCTTGGATGCTCACTTGTAGGTATGGCCTGGGAGTACTTTAAAGATCACGACGCTGACCGTATCGTCAGAGTTGTTAAGAACCTAGACTATGACACAGTACTTCTCCTTACAGGTCTTTTCATGGTAATAGGCGGAGTTACAAACGTTGGCCTTGTTGATGACCTTGCAAACTTTATTGTTAAGGCCGGCGGAAACAACCTGTTCCTGCTCTTTACTATCGTAGTTTGGGGATCAGTCCTTATATCTGCATTTATTGATAACATTCCTTATGTTGCAACAATGCTTCCTGTTCTTCAGGGCGTTACCGCATCTCTTGGAATTGCTCCATACCTTCTTTACTTTGGACTGCTATGCGGAGCAACCCTTGGAGGAAACATCACACCTGTAGGTGCCAGCTGCAATATCGCAGGTGTAGGAATGCTCAGAAAAGAGGGACACGAAGTTTCTTTCAGGGATTTTGCAAGAATAGGTATTCCATTTACCCTGGCAGCAGTTATCGGAGCTTATGTTTTCCTTTGGGTTTTGTGGAGATAATGGTATAATCGATTTTAATATTTTGAATATAAGAGGAGTTTAGTTATGGCAGAAGTTTACAACCATCACGCCATTGAGAGTAAGTGGCAGAAATATTGGGAAGAGAATAAGACTTTTAAGACAGATGTTTGGGATTTTTCAAAGCCCAAGTATTACGCACTTGATATGTTTCCATATCCTTCAGGAGTAGGCCTTCACGCAGGTCACCCGGAAGGCTATACGGCTACAGATATAATGTCCCGTATGAAGCGTATGCAGGGATATAACGTACTTCATCCCATGGGATACGATTCCTTCGGACTTCCTGCTGAGCAGTACGCTGTAACAACAGGTAATCATCCTGCAGGATTTACGGAGAAGAACATTGAGACTTTCAGTAAGCAGCTCAAGGAGCTCGGCTTTGACTACGACTGGTCCAAGATGATCGCAACAAGTGATCCCAAGTTCTACAAGTGGACACAGTGGATCTTCAAGAAACTCTATGAGGCAGGCTATGCCAAGCACATCGATATGCCTGTTAACTGGTGTGAGGAGCTTGGTACGGTTCTTTCAAACGATGAGGTCATCGACGGTAAGTCAGAGCGTGGCGGATACCCTGTTATCAAGAAGATGATGAAGCAGTGGGTAATCGACCAGCAGGCTTTTGCTGAGGAACTTCTTGACGGCCTTAACGAGATCGACTGGCCTGAGTCAACCAAGGAGATCCAGCGCAACTGGATCGGTAAGTCAACAGGTGTAGAGGTTGACTTCAAGATCGTTGGCGGCGGAGAGTTCTCAATCTTCACAACTTGTATCGAGACCATTTACGGTATCACATTCATGGTTCTTGCTCCCGACGGAGAGATCGTTAAGGGACTTATGGACCGCGTTGAGAACCCTGAAGAGGTTCAGGCATACATCGACGAGACACTCAAGAAGAACGACCTTGACCGTACAGACCTTAATAAGACCAAGTCAGGCTGCCCTCTTAAGGGTGTTTACGCCATCAACCCTGTAAACGGCAAGGAAGTGCCTCTTTTCATCGGTGACTTCGTACTTGCAAGCTACGGAACAGGTGCTGTCATGGCGGTACCTACACATGACCAGAGAGACTTTGAATATGCAGAGGTTCATCACCTTCCTCTTATTCAGGTCATCAACAATACAGAGGGAACAGTTGATGTTTCCGGACATGCATTTGAGAAGCAGGATTATCTTGGCAAGGGCTGCATCCTTATGAATTCCGAAGAGTTCGACGGAATGGTAGTAGAGGATGCCAAGAAAGCCATCACCAAGAAGCTCGTTGATATGGGCGTTGCAAGAGAGAAGATCCACTCACGGAAGTGATAGTTGACTTTCTCTCTTGCAACACCCATGTCTACAAGCTTCTTGGTAATGCCCTTCTTAGCCTCTTCAACTGTCATGCCATTGAATTCCTCAGAATTCATAAGGATACAGCCCTTGCCA
>JAILFT010000095.1 GCA_024697425.1 Butyrivibrio sp.
ACACTGATACCGGAGAGCACAAGAAGACTTTCAATACCGTTAAAGGAAAGGGCTCGTTAAGCGCCGCATCCACAGCGGTTCAGAACATGGTGGCAGCCATGGCCAAGAGGATAGACCAGGGACTTGATGATGAGGTAACCGAGACACTTACAACAACCTACACAAATCCCGATACCCATGAGGTTTACAATGTGGAAACGGCCTTTACAATGTACAGCAACTATTCCATAAACGCAGTTACCACCGCCAATGTGAACACACCCGGCGGAACAAATGCCTCAAGGTATATTGTAAGGATGGATGCCGGTGCTGACGTAAGAACAGACAAGCTGATCTGTGTGGGAACAAGAGGTGCCGTAGATGGCACCATTAACGCGACCTTTGCCGATAAGACTGCCGACGCAGCGGGAGAGGAACTGGTTAAGATTTCCTGCTATTCAGTGTCCTGGCCGCCGGATCAGATTTCAACCGTTTATGTTGCGCCGTAAGTTACATCAGATTATCAGGGAAAAGAAATATGAAGATTATGAGACTTCTTTTTAACAAGTTAAGATCGAAACGCGGGGAAACCCTGACGGAGACGCTATCTTCCCTTCTCATTATCGTGCCCGCCATGGTAATGCTGGCAGGAGCCATTGTGGCAGCCGCCAGGATCAACTATCAGGCAAGAAATATGAAGGCTTCCGAGCTTCCTACATACATTCCCACAACTCAGGTTTCGGGAAGTATTACCGGATCGGGAGAAGTCTCTTTTTCCGCAGGAACGATCAGTTGGTGTAACGAAGACGGTTCAGTTTATTACTACTTCAGGTAATTTCTATGAGAATGAAGAATATGCTTGGGAAACTGAAAAAGAAACTGTCAAAAAGAGGCGGTTTTACACTGGTGGAGCTGTTATTCTCCATTCTTATTCTGATGCTCTCAACCACCATTATCATCCAGTGCTTTAATCTGGGACTTGGTAATGTTGTAAAAGAAACGAGGTCCTCTGAGGCACAGCTTCTATGCTCGGCTCTTACTTCGTCCCTTCAGAATGAGCTGACCTATGCCAGAGATATTAAGATAACCGACGGCAAGCTGGATACGTATTTCAGCAGCTCCAGGAGAATGGGAACGGACAGCAAGCTTATCATTGATAACGGTGAGATCAAGATTCGGAGCGGCACAGATATTTATCCGCTGGTGGCAGGAGCAAACTATTACGCAGATAATCGCGCGGGAGTGTACGGAACCGGATATTTTCTCAAGGCATACCTTAGGGACGGCGCAATCCAATGGGACAGCACCAACGAAGTCTTTAAAGTAACTCTCTGGGTGGATGATGCCACCAAATCCGAGCTGACTGCGGATGCTGCCAAGACCGGTGCGCTTGCCTACTCGGAGTTCAGCGTAAAGCCTCTTGCAGGAGCCAAGTGATTATAAATTGAAAAGAGATTTTTATCAGCGCCACAGCTTAAGCTAGCTGTGGCGTTTCTTATTGAAATGTATTATCATAGTATAGATATGATTTGAATTGGAGGAGTACTTTATGGGAAGGCTATTCTGCGTTATCCCCTGTTACAACGAACAGGAGGTTCTGCCTGAAACATCCGCACGTATTCTCGCTAAATTAAAATATATGATCGCACAGGGCAAGATTTCCGAGGACAGCAGAGTTCTTTTTGTAAATGACGGCTCCAAGGACAGCACCTGGGATATCATCTGCCGCCTTCATGAAGAGGACAACCATTTTCAGGGACTTAACCTGTCCAGGAACATGGGACATCAGAATGCGCTTCTGGCGGGGCTTATGACTGCCAAGGATCTTTGCGATATGGCCATATCCATGGACGCCGACCTTCAGGATGACATCAATGCCATTGAGGCGATGGTTGATAAGTTTGACAATGAAGGTTGTGATATCGTCTATGGCGTGAGATCCGCCAGAAAGACGGACACTTTTTTCAAAAGAGCTACTGCAGAAGGCTTCTATAAGGTGATGAACGGCCTTGGTGCCAACACTGTCTACAATCACGCAGATTACCGCCTTATGAGCAGACGGGCACTTATGGCTATGTCTGAATTCGGAGAGGTGAATCTTTTCCTTCGTGGAATAGTCCCCATGATCGGGTTTAAGAGTGATGTGGTATATTACGAGAGAGCCGAGCGCTTTGCAGGAGAGAGCAAGTATCCCTTAAGGAAAATGCTGAGCTTTGCGGTGGAGGGCATTACAAGCCTTTCAACCAAGCCCATCAAGATGATAACTTCCCTTGGATTTTTCATCTTCTTTGTCAGCATCGTAGTGCTTATCTACAGTCTGGTAAGACACTATACGGGACATACAATTCCCGGCTGGACCACAACCGTTCTTTCTGTGTGGGCCATCGGCGGACTTATCATGATATCCCTCGGTATTATCGGGGAATATATAGGCAAGATATATCTGGAGACCAAATCAAGGCCCAGATTTATCATAGAGAGCTATGTGGGGGACAAGGAGGACGTAGAGGCCTCCGAATACTACTACAAGCGATAATTATTTATTTTAGAAAGGTGATTTAGAATTATGGCAGACGGACACGGCAAGAAGCCGGAAGATTTCAAAAAACAGATGGAGGAGAACTTCAGGGTTGCTCCTTCGGAATATACACACGTTAAGAAGGTTATCGGTGTTGTGAGCGGAAAGGGCGGCGTTGGAAAGAGTCTTGTTACAGGTCTTTCAGCGGTAGCAATGAGCAGAAAGGGCAAAAGCGCAGCAATCATGGACGCCGATATCACAGGCCCTTCAATCCCCAAGATGTTTGGCATTGGCAAGTCAAACTTTGCCGATGAGACAGGTCTTTTACCTGCTGTTACAGTGGGCGGTATCAAGATCATGTCCCTTAACATGCTGATGGACAATGAGACAGACCCCGTTGTCTGGAGAGGTCCTGTTATTGCAGGCATTGTTAAGCAGTTCTGGTCAGACGTAAACTGGGGCGATGTGGACTTTATGTTTGTGGATATGCCTCCGGGAACAGGAGACGTGCCTCTTACAGTATTCCAGTCACTTCCCGTTGACGGCATCATCGTGGTTGCCACACCTCAGGAGCTGGTTGGAATGATCGTAGAAAAAGCCATCAACATGGCCAAGATGATGAATATCCCTGTACTTGGCGTAGTAGAGAACATGAGCTACTTAAAGTGCCCTCACTGCGGCGAGCCTGTTTATGTATTCGGTGAGAGCAGGATTGACAGCTATGCTGAGGGACTTGGACTTAGAGTTCTTGGCAAGATCCCCATGGATCCCGATTTCGCAGCAAAATGTGATGCGGGACAGGCGGAGGAGATTGAATTTGACTGCCTTGATGCTCTTACAGAAACCCTTGAGGGACTTTTAAATTAACAAATCCTATTTTCTTTCGAGGACAAAAGACATGAGAATGAAACCCGAGAAAAATCAGATAACCTGGGGACTTACGGTCTTTGTGGTGGGCGTTGGCCTGATGCTGGCATATTACGTAATCTTTGACGGTAAATCCATTATCCAGGCTCTGAGCAACATGATTGATTCCATCTCAGCTATACTGATAGGAATCGTAATAGCATATATCCTCATACCGCTTCTGGACGGGATAGAGCACAAACTCCTGATGCCCATCTATAAGAAGCGGGGCTATGATGTTTCTTTTGCCGAAAATGCAGACCGTGGCAAGAGAAAACAGATGAGGGGAATTGCGGTACTCATCACCATGATGATCTTCATTCTGATCCTGTACAGCTTATTTGGAAGCATTATTCCTCAACTGGTGGTCAGCTTAAGAGAGATCGTCAACAACTTTCCCAGATACATCAAGAACATTGATGAGTATTCAAACATGTTCCTGGCCAATAATCCTGAGCTGCAGGCGTTTATCGACTCCCAGCTGGATTCCTATTATGAGACCCTGAGCGTATTTGTGACCAAGAACCTGAAGGATTATCTGCCTCAGATCAGCAGCCTCGGAAGCATTGTGAAGACGGCGTCCAGGAGTATCATGTCGGCGGTTGGAATTCTGTTCGACCTGGTTGTAGGATTTATCGTTGCCATATACGTGCTCAATTCCAAGGAACGCTTTACCACAAGAGGCAAGAAGCTTGCCTATGCTTTGTTCAAGGAGAATTTCGCCAACGAGCTGGTAGGCGGTTTCAGATTCGTTCACAAGACCTTTGAAAGCTTCATCGGCGGCAAGCTCATTGATTCACTGATTATCGGAATTATCTGTTATATTGGATGTCTTCTTCTGAAAATCAATTATCCTGTGCTGATTTCGGTTATTGTCGGCGTAACTAACGTTATACCTTTCTTTGGACCGTACATCGGCGGCGGAGCGGGAGCTCTTTTGCTGGTATTGATCGATCCCATCAAGGCGCTGGTGTTCCTGATCTTCGTTATTGTGCTTCAGCAGTTTGACGGAAATATCCTTGGACCCAGGATCCTTGGCGGAAGCACCGGACTTTCAAGCTTCTGGGTAATCTTTGCAATCACCTTCTTCGGAGGGCTGTGGGGTATCGTTGGATGGCTTATCGGTGTGCCGATATTTGCGGTCATCTACGCACTCTTTTCCCGTATTACCAATCATTTCCTTGCGGGGAAGGGGCTTAGCACAGAGACTGGAGATTATTACGATCTGGCGTATCTTGAGAACGGCGAGAGAAAGCTTCTTAGTGACAAGAGCAACACCAGGTTCCATGCGGTAAAAGAGGAATCGACAATCCGCAGGATCTTCAGCTCAAAAAAGGGCAATAAGAAGAAATGAGTCTTGACGAAAAAAGATAAAGTTTTATAATGAAACTTATTAGTGCTTTGACGTGTTAAAGTACGGGAAGGGGAGCAGTATTATGGCTAAGAAAAATTTAGATTGGGCTAACATTGGATTCGCTTATCACGTTGCTGACAAGAGATTCGTATCCAATTACAAGGACGGAAAATGGGATGACGGTGTGATCACTGAGGATGCTACCATTACACTCAGCGAGGATGCCGGTGTTCTCCATTATGCACAGGAATGTTTTGAGGGCCTTAAGGCTTACGAGACAGAGGACGGAAGGATCGTTACCTTCAGACCAGATCTCAATGCAAAGAGAATGGTTGATTCCGCAAAGAGACTTGAGATGCCTTCTTTCCCGGAAGACAGATTCATTAAGGCAGTTGAAGAGGTTGTAGCTGCCAATGCCGATTGGGTTCCCCCTTACGGCAGCGGTGCCACACTTTATATCAGACCTGTTATGTTCGCAACAGGCAATGTAATCGGAGTTAAGCCTGCTGACGAGTATCAGTTCAGAATTTTCGTAACACCTGTAGGACCTTACTTCAAGGGCGGCGCTAAGCCTATTGTTGTTAAGATCAGTGACTTCGACAGAGCAGCACCTCACGGAACAGGTAACATCAAGGCAGGCCTTAACTATGCCATGAGCCTTCATGCAATTGTTACCGCACATGAAGAGGGATTTGCCGAGAACGTATATCTTGATGCTGAATCAAGGACCTACATTGAGGAGACAGGCGGAGCAAACATCATCTTCGTTACAAAGGACGGAGGACTGGTAGTTCCCAAGTCTCACACAGATTCAATCCTTCCTTCAATCACAAGAAGATCCATCGTATATGTTGCCAAGGAGATTCTTGGAATGAACGTTGAGGAGAGACCTGTTAAGCTTTCAGAAGTTTCTGACTTTGTTGAGATGGGACTTTGCGGAACAGCAGCTGTTATCAGCCCTGTTGGCAAGATCAACGATCACGGCAAGGAGATCGTCTTCAAGAACGGAAGCGAAGAGATGGGACCTGTGATCAAAAAGCTCTACGATACACTTACAGGAATCCAGATGGGTACCGTTGAGGCTCCCGAAGGATGGATCCACGAGATTAAGATGTGAGAATAATGGAAGAGCTGCGGGCGGTTGCTTGCAGCTCTTTTTTGTGTCTCTATTACAAATATTTCCACGTTAAAAGTATATCAAGGAAAAAACTTGCAAATACTGAAGCCGGAATGTACAATAAGGAGGTAACTGATGTAAGGGCTTACACCCTTGATAATTCAGCACATGTTAAGCATATTCTGAGGTATCTATGAAAGAACTCAATTCCTGCAAGGCAGCCATGGCGGCTAGTATAGAGAACAAGTATTTCTCAGTTGCTCATCTTTATAAGGATGAGAAAGCCATGGAAATGCATATCCATGACTGCTATGAGGTTTATTTCTCTATTTCCGGCGGCAAGCAGTTCCTTATTGATAACAAGGTCTATGACATTATGCCGGGAGATCTTTTCCTTATAAATCAGTATGATTCACACTATCTTACACAAATAGACAGTGAGCTTCACGAGAGGATCGTCATCATGATAGATCCGGAGTATATGAAGAGCATATCTAGTGAAGAGACCAATCTTGATGCCTGCTTTTCTGACCGCGTTGAAGGTTTCTCTCATAAGGTGAGTCTTACCCAGGAGCAGCAGGGACGTTTCCTGTATTTCATCAATAAGATTGTGACCAGTAATGGTTTTGGACATGACCTTCTTGAGAGAGCTACTTTTACAGAGTTGTTTGTCATGATAAACCAGATTATAGAGGATAGGGAGAACAACAAGGAGACAGAAAAGCCTGCTACTTATAATGAGCAGGTTGATGCCATTCTTTCATATCTCAATAACAACATTCAATATCCTGTAAGTATCGGCGACCTGTCCAAACGCTTCTATATAAGTGAGTCATATATATGCAGGATTTTTAAATCAGCTACAGGTACGACTATCAACAAGTACCTTACAGCTCGCAGGATTTCCATTGCCAAGTCCCTTCTTGCTGAGGGCATTGGGGTGAGCGAGGTCTGCGATCGCTGCGGATTCTCGGACTACAGCAACTTCCTTAAGGCTTTTACCAAGTCTGTGGGAATTTCTCCTAAGAAGTACTCGCAGTACTGTAATAAATGAAGCTATGACTCGCGGCTTTGCCGCGGGTTTTTTTTCTTCGTTTATCCAAGGCAGGAGTATAGTAGTATAATGGTATATATCACAGCACTGTAGGAGGTTTGCTATGCATAAGAACGTTATTTTCTGCTATTCAGGCACCGGCAACTGTCTGAATTTTGCCAAGAACGTCGCTGAGAACATTGGCGGCGCAGATATTATAATGATGAGAAAGAGACCTGAGATCACCGATGTAACAGAGGCGGAGAGAGTGGGCTTTGTATTCCCATGCTTTGGCGGTGGAGCTCCCGAGGATGTGCTTAAGTATGCCAAAGAGATAAAGGTTTCTCCTTCGGCATATACTTTCGGAATTAGTATGTCCGCTTCCTACGCGGGAATCGGTCTTTCAACACTTAATGAGATAATTCCTCTTAACTACTGGGCAACCGTAACTCACCAGTGCAGTTGCATATGGCTTTTCCCTCACGACCTGATGATGCCCAAGCTCAACGTGGCTGATGCCCAGGCAAGAAGTGAGAAGCTGGCATGGGAAGTTGCTGCCAGCATCAAGCTTAAGAGAAACAAGGACAAGAAGCCTCCACGCAATCCTGTAAATGCTATTGAGAACAAGGCCTGGACCGGAATCGCAGCTAAAAAGGCAGCGCAGTTTAAGGTAAACAATGACTGTATCGCCTGCGGACAGTGCGTAAGACTGTGCCCTCGAGAGAACATAGAGATAGTAGACGGCAAGGCTAAGATAGGAACAAACTGTATCCAGTGTCTGGGATGTCTGCAGTTCTGTCCTAAGAGCGCAATTTCTATCGGTGAGATCACTGATAAGCGTGAGCATTACCACAATCCCAAGGTTACAGTAGATGACCTTACACAGAGTATTATTCATGTGGAAGCTGCTTTTTCCAGTGGTACATGATTGATACACACTCGTATTAGCGGAAAGAATAATCCTTGATCTGCTTGTTAGTTATTTTATCTGCCATGGAATGCCTGTAAACCCTGCGCTAGGCGCACCGCTTCGCGGCTTTGGGGTTGACAGACATTCCGTGGCAGATTTTTTGTAGTTAAGCAGACCAAGGATTAGAAACGAATAGCCGGGGTATTCGTTCTATTTAGCAACAGAGCGGGAGTTTTGCTTTACGCTATCAGGAACGGAATTTTGCTTGACATCACTTGCATTTCACTTTATACTTCTCAGTTGTTCGGACATTCTTTTCTCGAACGTTCAATAAAAGTGCGTGCCGGTTCGCGGCATTCAAAGCGCATATTTTACACTTTGGAGAAATATATGTTAATAGAAGAATTGCTTAGAGAACGTGAGCGTTTAGCTACGTTACTTGTATCTGCCGAGCGTGATATAGAAAATGCTCCGGAAGGATCCCTTCGTATTTCGCATACTACAACGAAGCCGGAATTCTATCATCGAAAGGTCTCGGAGAAAAAACTCGGTATCTATATTCATAAGGATCAAATACAAACAGCAAAGGCACTTGCACAAAAGAACTATGCAGAAATAATTGAAAAGAGCATTTACACAAAACAAAAGCTGATCGAATCAGTAATAGACGAATACAAATCCGATCCGCTCAAAGCATCTTACAACAATCTAAACCCGGTAAGGCAGCAACTTGTAAAGCCATACATACTTGAGGACGCTGACTTTGCCAGCAGGTGGCTTTCAATTCCATATGAGCCAAACCCTAAATACCCGGAAGACAAAGGGCAAACTACATCAAAGGGAGAAAAAGTACGTTCTAAATCAGAAGTGATCATCGCAGATAATTTGAAGATGATGGGAATTCCATATAAATATGAAGCTCCGCTGAAACTGAAGGATGGTTCAATTGTTTACCCTGACTTTACCTGCCTCAATGTTAAGCGCCGGAAGATTGTGTACTGGGAACACTTCGGGAAAATGGGAAACCAGGAGTATCGCAACAATGATTTCTTCTGGAAGCTTAAGAATTATGGCCCTTCGGGAATTATTCAGGGCAAGAACCTGATCATGACCTTTGAGGATGAGGAGAATAGTTTTGATTTTCTGACATACAAGAGTACTATTGAGGACTATTTGCTTAGGTAGTGGGGATTAAGGGATTAGGGGATGGATTAGGGGATTAGGGGATGGATTAGGGGATTAGGGGATTGGGGTGACGTCCGACCCAGAAGGGAAACGTGGGCATGTTAGTTGGAGAAAAATCATGACAGATTGAGGTAGCGTCCGACCCAGAAGGGAAACGTTGGCATGCTAGTCGGAGAAAAATCATGGCAGATTGAGGTGTCGTCCGACCCGGAAGGGATATGAGGGCATGCTAGTCGGAGTGAAGCCATTACAGATTGGGTTATCGTCCGACCCGGAAGGGATATGAGGGCATGCTGGTCGGAGAGAATCCATGACAGATTGGGTTATCGTCCGACCCAGAAGGGATATGAGGGCATGCTGGTCGGAGAGAACCCATGACAGGCTGGGCTATCGTCCGATTAGGAAGGGGAATGAGGGTATGTTAGTCGGAGAAAGATCATGAAAGGTTGGAATATCGTCCGACTAATACCGTGAAATGCTTGCGCTGGGTCGGAAGCAGGAAAAGAGACGCTCATGCTCGGGAAAAGAAACGCGCATGCTCGGGAAAAGA
>JAILFT010000131.1 GCA_024697425.1 Butyrivibrio sp.
AATTATTAAGAAAGATAAACGAAAGATCACTTGTCGCAAATCTTGAAGCCACTCATCAGGAGATCACAAATGATGATCTGACTGCCATGAAAACTTACTCCGGCCTGGAGAAGAATAGCGAGCAGTACAAGAAGGGAAAACAGCTCCACGACCTTATGGTGGAACAGCTCTTGGTATCCCAGGAGAATACCGACAGTCTCACTTCAGAGTATAAAAGCCTTGTGGACGAGGCTTCGGATAAACGACTTCAATTGGAGACAGATGCTAACCGCAAAGGCATGGAAAAGGTCTCAAATGACTTTTGGGGTACCAGGAAAAGAGCTGCCAGGAAGAGGATAGCTGAGCTCAATGCCAAAAAAACACTTTATGACAATGCAAAACAGGCTGAAGTAAACTCAGCCGATGAATATAAAATGACGCTTCGCAGCAACAGGTTTAAAAAATCAAAGCAACTCAACGATGCCTGCAAAAGCTCCGGATTCTTTGCCTGGATGGCCAAGAAAAGATTTAACGGAACTGAAGAGACCCGTCGAATGGGCTTAAAAACCGATGGCTACACGGATGCTATCAAAGTCGGAAAGGGAAAAGAAGTATCTTTTAACGGACACAAAGGTTCAAAACTCAAGGGTTATTGCTTTTCTCCTGAAGTCTGGAACAACAAGGTTGTCATCCTTTATACCGGTTCCGGATGCCCCGGAAGTGCAGAGGAAGGCATGGGAGAGACAATACAAAATTATCTTAATTCAGGCTTTAAGGTTTATCAGGTGGATTATCGCGGATACGGTGATAGCGGATCTGCCGGTTCTGATGGTTACCTGGTGGAAGAGACCTTTACCGAGAAGCATTTTTATGAGGACGGCATGGACATCTATAAAGGTGTCAAAGATGATTCAAAGGTTAAACCCGGCAATATCATTATTCACGGCTACTCCATGGGTGCTTCCATTGCATCCCGTGTGGCTGCCACAGTAGCGCTTAACAACAGAAAAGAAGAAACCACAAATAAAACAACAACCAATAATGAAAACTATATAGGTGGAATAGTCATGGACTCCCCTATGGTATCCCTGAAATATGCCGCAGGCAATGGAAGCGTAGGAAGTTTTGGAGAATGGGCTGAGGGAAAATACTCAACAGAAGAACACCTTACCACGTTGAGTGATATACAGCCCGAAGTTCCTATTCTTTTCGTCAGTGGAACATCCATGGCCAAAGACCACCTTTCACTTGAAGGCTCCAAGATTCATAAGAAGTTCCATTTTACGAATTCGTCCTTCTCGATCAAGAACAATTCTGCTCACGCGGACTGCCATATAAGCTCAGATCTGATCAATAACAAATTCTTAAGTATGAATGCATAAAAGTAAGTAAGCACGTTGGGGGGAAAACGGATAATGGATGATATCAGACTTGTTGTAGCAGACAAACAGGAGCTGGGGGTTTTTGCAGACTTTCTGGAAGAAGATGCCGGGGAGCGCTTTACAGATAGTACCGTTGCGGTTGGAGCTCTTTTGCCAAAAGAGAATTCTCTTATCCCTGCCGGGATCATAATCGGTGACTTTGTGGACGATATCATCGAACTAAAATGGCTGTATGTGGATAAAAGCTTAAGGCGCAGAGGAATCGGGCGAAATCTTCTTTATTTCTATATGGATATGGCTGCCCGTATTTCAGATTGCCGAGGAGTCATGGCAGTTTTGCCGGAGAACAAGCCGGATCTTATCGACTTTTTTGATGCCATGAGTTTTGTATTATTCGAAGCAGCTGGCAGAAGGCAATACGCAGCCAGGTTATCTGAAATGAAAATGCCGCCTGCAAAAAGCGGATCTTTTAATGAATGCATTCATCGGCTTCCGGATATATCACAGGACTATCTTCGAAGCTTTGAAAAAAACATCATGAATTCGCAGCAGGATCTGTCCCTTGGAGTTCCATTCCCCATTCTTCCAAAGGATTTCAGTGATGAGAGTCTTGTCTACTTAAACGGGCGCACCATAGATGCTATCCTGCTCCTTAAGAACACCCGGGTTGTGTTAGATGACGGGAAAAGAGCTGACGGCTTCGATATTGCGTGGCTCTATGGATCCTCAAAAAATGTAGTTGCCCTTGCCGCAGTTCTCGGAGCAGCAAAGACGAATCTCCGGAAAAGATTTGGCGAAGATGTTCCGATAACTTTTACCACGCTGAATGACAGTTCTGTTGACCTGGGGGAAAAGCTCTTTCCCGGGCACCGTTTTTCTACCTTCGATGTCGCCTACTTCCCCTTTGAAGATGAATAATGGTCTCTGGGGACGAATGATCCCTGGGGACGGAGTCATGGGACCATTTTAGGAAGTCATCGCAAACGTCGGTGTGTTGGAATCCCATTAGAAACATCACAGGAGTGTAACTATTCACAGGTTGTTAGGTAGAGCATGATCTACATTAGCAACGCAGGAGCCTCAGTTGAGGCTCCTTTTTTTCGAAATAAGCGATATAATTAATTAACTATGCAATTAAGTTAATATTGTTAGCGAAATACAAATCATATGGGGGAAAAGAGATATGAGCAAAAAAATACTTGCACTGATGCTGTCAGTAACCATGGCATTCAGCGCACCTATAACTGCCTTAGCTGCAGACGGCTCTTCAGTAAACGTCCAGGAAGAGTCTTCTGTATTAAGCAATGGCACATCCACAGACGACTCTTCAGACGCGGACACTGCAACCGCCTCAGACACAGACGGCTCAAACGGTTCCAACACCGAATCCACTGACGACGCAAACGGTGCTACAACCGGCTCCACAGACGACGCCAACACTAACGCCACCGCTGACGACACCAACACTGACGCCACCACCGACTCCACAGATGCCGCCACTGATGATGACTCATCCGACGCCACCACCGGCTCCACAGATGCCGCCACCGAAGATGTCTCATCCGACGACGCCGCCACCGAATCCACCGACGATGCCTCTGCGCTTCTGTCCGGCGACGCCGACGAGACTGCTCTTCTGTCCACCAACCCCGATGTCCCCGAAGATTTCATATATGATGATCTCATCTTTACCCCATATGCTAACTTCGAAGCCCTCTACCTCTCAGAGCTGAGCGCAGATCCCAAAGCATACACCGTTGACTTAAGCCTCGGAAACTATTTGTATCCGATCACCGGAACCAGTATGCTCTCCGAGTTCTTTGGCACTGACATCACCACAGGCATCATCGGTGACAAATATATCGTTGAGACCGTCGCCAAATCCGGCAATTCATATACTCCCGTGACCGGCGACGCCTCCCCCATAAGCATTTCCTTCGAATCCTCCGCCGGCGCAGATGACCTGACTTTCCGCATTGCCGCCAACGCGCCTTCCACCCCGCTTGAAGGATCCTTCTTCCTCCATATTAAGTTCGATTTCCCCGATCACTTTAAAAGCTCTTCGGTAAAAGAGCTATATGTGCCCCTTATAAAGGCCCCTCAAACCGAGACTCTTTGCAATACCAAGGAAGAGGCCTACGCTGCCGTTCGCGATATCATCAGAAACCGCACCAATAACCTTGCTTATTTTGATGACGCCTCAAACCGCTATGAATACGACAATTATGTCTACGACAGGATATACGTCAAGTCCGATGTCTTTACAAAAGGCAGCATCACCATGACCGATGTCTGCGACTTCGAAGAAGAGCGGACCGGAATGGCTCCCTATGAAGGCGACTACATGTTCAATCTCCTCGGAAACAGGGTGAAAAGAGACTTCTACTACGAGGGACCTTCCTTTGCAACTCCCGAGGGAAAGACCTTCGGAAACAAGTACGCAAGCGACAACACCTACAACGTCTACGAGGTGTATCTTCCCGTGATCACCACAAAGGCTGAAGAGGACACCCTGGATGCGAAAGTTTCCGAACTCCTGAGCTCAACCTTCTCCCATCTGCAATACGACGACGTATCTAACAAGGACAAGATCCGTGCCGTCTACTCCTATATCAGAAACAATGTTTCCGGCACAGTATCCGGCGCGGGCGGCTCCGACAGGACCTACCCGCTCTACCACACTGCCTACCATGCGCTCATAAACGGAAACGGCACCTGCGAGGCCTTCGCTCAGCTCTTCACCAGACTTACCCGCGAGCTGGGCGTTCCAAGCCGCGTCATCATGGGCCTGGATTCCGCAAACCACACCTACAACATCGTAGACGGCGGAGACGGCTACTGGTACTACATCGACTGCTCCGCAGGCATTTACCTTACCGACAGCAAGAACTTCAAAAGAGCTGAGGAACAGGAACGCTTCACGACTCCTAAGTTTATCCACAACTACCTCGACAAGGTCAAAGGCGGAAGCAGCTACAACGTCAAATCCGCAAAGGTTATTGATAGCGAAGGCAATCTGGTTTATGAGGCCTTCGATCTTGAAGATCTTTGTAGTTTTGTAAACACTGCAAGTTCCGCTTCCGGTGAGGATCTGTGGACAATTCGTTTTGACAGCGACTGGACCATAGAGCTTGATGCAGGTTTCAGCTTTGATCATCCGGATAACATCACCCTTGATCTGAACGGAAATACTCTCACCTGCAAAAACGAGTGCACCTTCAATATCGGAGCCATCAAAAACGGTACCATCAAGGTAGGGCGCAAAGACGGCTGGTCCTCATACTCGGGAAATACAACCTTCGAAAGTGCCTTCCTTGAAAACGTTACCCTTCAGGGCGTTACGGGAATGGATCAGCTGAAGATCCCTCCCAGAGGCCACGAAGTCCGCTTCAAAAACGTCACCGTCAAAAAGATGGACATCCTCATCAACCTTGACAGATCAGGCAGCGACAGCTCTGATTCTGCCTTTACTGTAGAAGGAAATCTCACCATTGATAACTGTTTCTTCTACGTGGCATCACAGACAGGCCACCCCATTATCAAACTTGCCAAGGATGCCGGACTTGTCTTTTCCGGAACCAGCACTTTCGGCGGTTGGGACTACCCCGTTCCCGAATATGACAATTACCAGCCCACCGGAAGCAACTCACATGATTATTTCGTAGGCACTGCCATTGAGATGATCCCCGCAGAAGACGGCAGGTTCTTTACCAACGGCGACCTTATCATCACCAACCTTGGCACGCTGAAAAAAGTCACCTCCGCAAAGGGAAGCACCTCCGCCGCAAAACTGGAGGATGTCATCGATATAGCCGGAACACAGGCCCACAAGAGCCCCTCTGACGACACACTTTCCCTTATTACCATAGGAAAGAGCCTTCAGTTCGCCAAGGCCACTTATAGCGTTTCCGTTGACGGTTCCGACGCAGAACCCAGCTCCTTCGTGACCCTGGCGGAAGCGACGGCCCACATAAATTCCCTTAACAACGCTTCTAACGAATACACCATAACCCTTCTGGACAGCACCGGCGGTGCTGAAGCCCTTACTCTGCCCACCAAGGCAAAAAAGATAACTATAACCGGCGCAGGGTCTGATACTACCCCGGGCCCCCTGACCCTCAGGCACTCCGGAAACGTATCCCTCTCCACCAATCTTGAGTTAAAAGACCTGGTGCTCTCACCTGTTACTCGGGGAGCAACCTTTAACTTAAACGGCAAGACTCTGACCCTTAGCGACACCACGTACATTGATAACGGCGACGACAAGACCTGCACAGGCGCTTACTCAGCCATTACGGGTTCAGGCAAATCGACTCTGGTCATCGCAGACCATAACCGCCTGGATATTTCCGCAAAAGTCACTGTTGCCAATATCTCTTTTGTCGCAAATAGTGGCTCCTACCGGTTTGCCAACGTAACTGCCACTACTCTTGAAAACGCGCCTGCGAACACTTCAGCTTACCCGGCAGTCCTTTACATCGACAAGCTCACTGCCAATAAACTTTATCTGATGCCAGGCAGCATAACCCGGGTGGACAGCTCAGCCGTGATCACAAGTCTTTTCCTGGGAAAAGACATTGCGGGTAATACCGGGGATGGAAACATCCTTTTACTAAGAGCTGAGCAGGCAACCATCGCGGTAAACACTGCTTTTACAACGACCAATCCTGAAAGCACCAGGCTTGCCTTGCAAACCTTTGATTCGAATGGTGTCCCCATCGGAACCAGGGGCGGAACTGTCCTTTTCACCACCAAGATGAAGGTTTTCCCCATGGAGCTGATAGACCTTCAGCAAAAAGAGCCTTACGATGAATACACAGCTCTTTTCCGGACGGGAAATGACATCATTATCGGAAAGAGCTGGCTGAGCGCATGGGTATATGATCCGGTCAGTGCTCCCTACGGCCGCTCCCTGGGCGATTTTGCCCGTTGGTCCGATACCATCGCTGCCATTGAGGCAGATTCAAAGCCACTGAAGAAAGCCTCGGAGTACAGATCCTACGTGATCCTCCTTACGGACAACGTCGACATCCGGCAGAAAATGACTTTCCCTAAGAAGGCGAAATCCCTGGTTATACGGAGCACAGGCGGCAAGCACTACACCCTGACCCACCGGGGCGACCTTGCGCCGACGCTTCCTGTTACCTTCAGGGACATTACTCTCACGGTTCCTGAGGGCATGAACGTCAAGCTCAGTCTTAGCGCCAACAAGGTGACTTTCTCAGCATCGGATTCCGCCAACACCTACAGCGCAGTTTCGGGCAGCGCCAAATCCTCCCTGATCCTTGAGGATGCGTCTTCGGAAAGCCGGCCTGTTCTGTCCTGCAAGGGAGCCTTCAGCGTTGGCACCCTCAGATCTACCGGACACGACATAGAGTCCCTTTCAGGCGCAATCACGGTTTCCTCTGCAGCGTATATCGCAGATACCGCCATTGACGCGGCCACCAACGTCACCTTTAAGGATCTCCACTCCCTTGACGGGAACAACGAGATCTCTTTTGCAGGTACCGCCAAAGGCACTTTCAAGATCAACGGAAATATGTACGCGAACGCGGATGCAAAAGACGCATCTGCCACCGATGGCGACAACACCAGTATCATAAACAGCTGCGCCGTCAGCGTACGCCACAAGTTCTACAGCAGCACTGAGTATCCTTCGGGAAAAGACATAATTACCGCAGCCAAAGTTCCCGCCTGCTTCTTTGTGGTTGAAAAAGAGGAAGCCGCACCGGGCAACCCAGAAAGCGACCCCTGGACCGTAAGACATACAACGAAGAAGTTTAAGAAGGGCGTAAGAATTAATTCAGAAAGCGAAGAAGCTCCCGCCGCAGGCCCGGTCCTCCTTCGCCAGCGCAACGATTCCGGAAGCGAAACCTATACCATCGGCCGCTACGCAAATCTTCAGGCCGCCTTTAACGATATCAAGGCCATTGCTTCAAAGACCGCTCATTACGTGATCGACATTGACGGCACCTCAGATTACGGAAAGGCAGACAGCAGCCTGGATACGGCTAACATCAGCACTCCCGCTCAGGCGGCGAATATCGTCATCCAAAGCCTTGACCCGGAGCACACCGCTTATCTTCACGTTAAGAGCAGCCTCACTCTTGGAAGCCCTCTTACTCTTAAAGATCTTGCTATAGCCGGACTTACCGACAAGAGGGGCAAGACCATTAAGCTGGGCATCAATCTTTCGAAGTACAGGCTGACACTTGAAAGCTTTAGCCTTCCCGCTTTGGAATCCGGAGAGCCCTCTGACAGGATCGGCAAGGTCTCAGGAAACGGAACCGGCAAAACCTCCGTCCTTGAGATCACAGCCTCCGGCGTACCCGGCGCCTACGCTCCTTCCGGGCTTTATGACAGCACTGCTGCAGGCTACACCTTCGCCGCCGCTTTGGATCTTGTGAATATCGGCGAGGTTCTGCTTAAGAAGGATGGCACGAAGGTCCAGCACCTTCTCGTTTCCGGCAAAGCCACTGTTGGCAAGGTTTCAATAGAGGGCGGCAGCACCGTTACCTCTTTTGCCAAGGTA
>JAILFT010000142.1 GCA_024697425.1 Butyrivibrio sp.
TGGCAAGATCACCGTAGAGGAGATCCAGGACAGCGTAGAGAAGGTGCTTTCCGAATCCGGCTACTCTGATGTTTCAAAGGCATATATTCTTTATCGTAAACAGCGTGAGAAGGTTCGTAACGTCAACTCTGCCCTTCTTAATTACAAGGATCTTGTTGATGATTATCTTAAGATCAACGACTGGAGAGTTAAAGAGAACTCAACAGTAACCTACTCTGTAGGCGGACTTATCCTGTCCAATTCAGGAGCCATCACAGCCAACTACTGGCTCTCTGAAGTTTATGACGAGGAGATTGCAAATGCCCACAGATCTGCCGCAATCCACATTCACGACCTTTCCATGCTCACAGGCTACTGCGCAGGCTGGAGCCTTAAGCAGCTTATCCAGGAAGGTCTTGGCGGTGTTCCCGGCAAGATAACTTCATCTCCTGCCAACCATCTGTCAACACTTGCAAATCAGATGGTCAACTTCCTTGGAATCATGCAGAATGAATGGGCAGGTGCTCAGGCATTCTCATCCTTTGATACATATCTTGCACCTTTTGTTAAGGTTGACAACCTTTCCTATAAGGAAGTTAAGCAGTGCGTTCAGTCCTTTGTTTACGGCGTAAACACTCCTTCAAGATGGGGAACTCAGGCGCCTTTCTCAAACATCACCTTAGACTGGACCGTACCCGCTGACCTTAAGAACCTCAACGCAATAGTTGGAGGCAAGGAACTCGACTTCACTTATGGCGATTGCCAGAAGGAAATGGATATGGTCAACAAGGCATTCCTTGAGACCATGATCGAAGGCGATGCCAACGGACGTGGATTCCAGTATCCTATCCCTACTTATTCAATAACACGTGATTTTGACTGGAGCGAGACCGAGAACAATAAGCTCCTCTTCGAAATGACCGCCAAATACGGCACACCTTATTTCTCAAATTACATCAACTCCGATATGGAGCCTTCAGACGTTCGTTCAATGTGCTGCAGACTTCGTCTCGACCTTAGAGAGCTCCGCAAGAAATCCGGCGGATTCTTCGGTTCCGGCGAGTCAACAGGATCTATCGGTGTTGTTACCATCAATATGCCCAGGATTGCATACCTTGCCACAGATGAGGAAGACTTCTACAAGAGACTTGATCATCTCATGGATATCGCTGCAAGAAGCCTTCATACCAAGAGACAGGTTATCACAAGGCTGCTTGATCAGGGTCTTTACCCTTACACCAAGAGATATCTTGGAACATTCTCCAACCACTTCTCAACCATCGGCCTTATCGGCATGAACGAGGTTGGACTTAATGCAAAGTGGCTCGGAGTTGATATGACAGATGAGAGGACTCAGGAATTCTCAAAGGCAGTTCTCAATCACATGAGAGAGCGTCTTTCCGATTATCAGGAGAAATACGACGGTGATCTCTACAATCTTGAGGCAACACCTGCTGAGTCAACCACATATCGTTTTGCAAAGCATGACAGGGAGCTCTATCCCGATATCATCACTGCAAACATGAACGGTACACCTTACTACACCAACTCATCTCATCTTCCTGTTGGTTATACTGAGGATATCTTCTCTGCACTTGATATTCAGGATGAACTGCAGACACTTTATACATCAGGAACAGTATTCCACGCATTCCTGGGTGAGAAGCTTCCCGATTGGAAGGCAGCCGCTACTCTTGTAAGAAAGATTGCAGAGAACTACAAGCTTCCTTACTACACCATGTCACCTACATATTCAGTATGTAAGGAACACGGATACCTTTCAGGTGAGCAGACAGTTTGCCCTCACTGCGGTGCAAAGACTGAGGTTTACAGCCGTATAACCGGCTACTACCGCCCTGTTGCGAACTGGAATGACGGAAAAGCTCAGGAATACAAGGATCGCCGGGTTTACAACATCGGCCACTCCAAGCTGACTCATGAGGGTCCCAGAAAAGTTGATTTTGTGGAGGCGTCTGTCAAGAAGTCAAACACAGATTCCAAAGAGAATGCAACTAACCTTACTACCAATACAGTTATGCTGTTCAAGACTCAGACCTGTCCTAACTGCAAGATTGCAGGATCTCTTCTGGACAAGGCCGGCGTTATCTACAAGACTCTTGATGCCAACGAAAATCCCGATCTTGTGGAGAAATACGGAATCATGCAGGCTCCTACCCTTGTTGTTCCTTCAGGAGAAGGCTACGAGAAGCTGCTGGGAGTATCAGACATCAAGTCATGGATTGAGAATACTCATGTATCATAATATCAAGTAAGAAAATCCTTTAGAGACCCGGATATCCGGGTCTCTAAAATGATTACCGGGATTATATTCAAGAACAGTTTTAACGTTTAAAGATGTCAGAAGCCTGTGGATTTCCCTGAGGTTGTCTCCTACCTTGGAAATCACAGCGCTTCTGACTTTTTCTTCTTTATCACCTATGCTCAGATATACTTTAGGAGTCAGTACACTGCTGTTCTGAACATATTCCAGAAACCCCGGAAACCATACGGAGGGCGATACTGCCGCTATCCCATCGAAGCAATCAGCATTGTAAGCCGCCCACAGTGAAAACAGCCCTGCCAGAGAGTAACCTCCAAGGTAGAGCTTTTTTTCTATCCCTTTGCCTTCATCACCGGCTTTTTTACCTGGGGAAAGGATCTCCGGAATCACTGCATTTACTATATAATCCAATGTTTCTTTAGCTCCGCTTCCGAAATTTTCATCTCCGAATACTGCCGGAGCTTCCCAGGGAGAAAGATCTTTGCCCCAGTCATCCACAAAGACAGCTGCCATCAATATATCTTTTCCCGTGTTCTCTTTTATAAGCGTAAGCTGCCTTTCTATTGAATCTTCCCTGCTGTCCACCGGCTGAATAAGTACTGTATCTGAATCCGGATTTCCGAAAAACTGTGTTCTCATACCCCGTCAATCTCCTGTTTGAATGTACTGTTTAAATCTACTGTCTGAAAATACCGCCTGAATATCTACATGAATATCTTACTTGTATATTAGCACACATGAGGTGGTTCCGTTATTTCCCGGTATTTTTCCGTAAAAAGGAAGAAGAGGCTCTGCGGCCTCTTCTGTCTGTATTATGTCATCTATCGGTGTCTTAAAGATCACACTGAGTATTATTAAGTTGTCTATCGTCGGAACACTGTCCCCCCTCTGCCATTTGAAAATGGCATTTTCAGAACTTCCGAGCATCTCGGCAAGCTCTGATACTTTGATGTGCTTCTCGCATCTAAGCTGCTTGATCCTGGCTCCTGTGGCCCTGGTATCAAGTCTGATTGAAAAGTAATCGAACATCTTTGCCTCCTTAGTGTAAGCTGTTTGTTGGTTTAATTTCAGTTACATCATCCTCTGCCCTATGGCATTTGGCACCTCTGCCTCTAAAGGATGAAAGGCGAATATTGAATTTTAAAAGTGCTGTGTTGCTTTTGGTGATATTATTATGCAACAGCAATGAAATTTAATAAAGGCTATAAACCGCCAATTAAAAGCTCCTATCTGGCAGCTTTGTAAATTTGCCGCTGTTTAAATTATCGGCATCTTTACATAATTCTCAACCTAAATTTTTATTGGTGCCTGTATACTATACACCATTTTTATCCTGATGGAAATAAACCCACGGTTTATTGCACCCAGAATACGTTTTGCTAAAATAATTTCATAACAAGCCCTTGGGGCGAACACAACAAGACAGATATTGAAGGTTAATGACAAGAGAGAGCACGGGATAACTCTGCCCTTCTCTGCCCGCAATATCAGTCTTTTTTATTGCGGTTTTTGGACCTTGAAAACTAAACAATTATTTAAAGAAAAGGAGACAAAAGCCATGAAAAAAGTAAAAAAAGTTATTCGCAAGACCTACAGTGAAGTAAAGCTTCCGGATGCCGCCCAGTTTGAGCGGAACTACAAAAATCCCCTGACCGGGCAGTTCCAGTACGAATACGCTCTCTTCCTTGCAGTATCAGATCTCTTTTCCTCGGTAAGCTGCCAGTCCATGTGCATCGAAAGCTTAAAGCTCTACTTCCTGGAGCTTCCTGCCAAAGCACAAAAGGCGGAAACCGAAAACGGCGAGAGCTCTTCTGCTGAGAAGAAGCGAAAGACCAGAGAAAGCATTCTGGCAGAAACCACCATGATGGTTTCAAGGGATGTTGTTTCAAACATCACCTTCCCCCAGATAAATATCTGCCGGGCCAAAGCCTTAGTTCTGACCGAAAAGGACGGAACTCACACCTTCCTGTTCCATGACGGCATCTATGGATTTACCGTCCACATGGAAGCGCCCCAAAAGGGCAAGCCAAGATGCATCCTGGTTAAGGACCTCTCTACTTGAGAGGTCTTTTTTTTGCTGTTATAATTATTTCCATGTATGGAAAAAAGAAAGGGGAATATTGATCATGAATGAAGCATTAAGAACAAAATGTGACCTTCTGGCTGACAACAGAGATGCCGTTAAAAAAGGCTTCTTCTGGGAGCGGGACCTCATGAGAATTGTAGCAGCCACCGTTTTCACCGGAGCAGGCAAAACCGCTGATCCGGCCAGAATGAAAGAATGTCGCAGGATACTTAAGAA
>JAILFT010000179.1 GCA_024697425.1 Butyrivibrio sp.
CGCAATATGGTTTCCGCAGAAAGATATACCTGTTCCATAAACCGTCTCCTTGTGTGCGTTTTCTTGAAACCATTATACAACCTGTGCATTTTCGAAATCAACTGCGGACCGGTCAACTTCGGCGCGGATTTACGGATAGCCTTTACTTCTTTGAACCTGAAGCTTACTTTTCCTTATAATACGCTTTTTGCACTATTAAAAAATAAATTGTCTCTTTTTTGATGTCTTTAGTACTCCATTATCTTCCTGAGCATGTCCATGTCATCCTTGCAGTACTTAGAATAAACCTCAGACATAGCCTGCCTGAACCGCTCCTTCTCCTTGGAGTCTATCTCAATAACGGTTATTCCGCTGTCCTCGGCTATCTGCCTGGAGCTCTTTTCCCGGGCTGCCCAGAGCTCACGCTCATAAAGAGCTGACTCTTTTGCACAGTCCATTATGATCTGTCTGTCGCTTTCATCCAGCGTATCCCAGACCGCCCGGGAACATATCTGCATCTCAGGCACTCTGGTGTGCTCATCGATGGTGTAATATTCAGCAACCTTGTAGTGATGCATGGATTCATAAGAGGGCCAGTTATTCTCAGCGCCGTCAACCAGCCCCTTCTCAAATGCAGAATACACTTCAGAATACACTATCTTGGCCGGAGTTGCCCCAAGGGCAGAGACCATGTCCGCCATCATATCCGATTCCTGAACTCTTATGGTCATACCTTTGACATCCTCAAGGCGTCTTATGGGCTTTGTGCTGTAGAAATTACGTGCACCGGCATCGTACCAGGACAATCCCACAAGGCCGTAGCTTTCAGGCTTTTGCAGGAACTGATCTCCAAGCTCACCGTCCAGCACCCGCCACATATGCTCGGAACTGCTGTAAAGATACGGCATCTGAAGCACGTTCATCTCCGGTACCTTTTCCGCCAGCTGGGATAGGGACACTCTGGCAAAGGCTATTCCACCGTAACGCATCTGCTCAAGGACCTCGCTCTCGCTCCCAAGCTCCGCCCCGTACTTCACCAGCACTTTGATCCGGCCTCCGGTCCTCTCATAGACAAGGTCCGCAAATTTCCGGCCGCCGCTGGTCGTGGGGTAATCCTCGGTCTGATTCTCCGCATATAAAAAGACATACTGCGGCGCCCCCTCAGCTACCGCAGCCCTGCGAAGGGCAAATATGCTGCCGCCTGCAATCGCCAATGCAGCGAGAAAAGAGGCAGTTATTATCGCCATACGTTTTCTGTTCATTGACCTGTCACTCCCATTCTGTAGTCACTTGGAGTCATTCCCACCATTCGCTTGAAGATCCTGGTGAAATAGTTGGCATCGCGGTAACCCGCTTTGGTACTGACATCTTTAATATTGATCATTGGATCCGCCAGAAGTTCTTTTGCCCGGTCCATTCTGTACTCATTTAAAAAAGTGATAAAGTTTACTCCAAAGTTCTGCTTGAAGAGCTTGCAGAAGTACACGTCGGAGTAGCCAAAAGAGCCTGCTATATCCTGAAGGGCTATGTCTTCGGTGTAGTTGCCGTCAATGTAATCCCGGACCTTCTTCACAAACACGTTGGGCTCTGAGTCCGCCTCCTTATCGCATCCTGTATCCTTTTCATCCGGCTTTCCGAAAATTCCGTACTGAGCCTTGTTTGCATCACACAGCCTTATGGCCTCCTCAAGGACGTTTATAAGATCCTCATCGGAACCGGGTTTTAGCAGATAGTCGAGAGCCCTTACTTCGATGGCTCTCTTGGCGTAACTGAATTCGTCAAAAGCAGTAAGGAATATCAATCCGGCCTCCGGGTGTCTTCCCCTTATGACAGAGGCCGCCTCAAGCCCATCCATCCCGGGCATTTCGATATCAAGGATTGCAATCTGACAGTTCTTTTCCTCAAAAAGCTCTACTGCCCTGAGGCCGTTCTCTGCCAGGAAGATCTCTACCCTGTCAGGGAAATATCCCATCAGTTTCTTATTGACGACCTGCCTCTCAATGGGCTCATCGTCCGCCACAAGTATCCTGTATTTGTCCACTGTCTGTTCTCCCTAAGCTATTTCCCCATGTAACGGAATGCTGATCCGTATTGTTGTTCCAATGTCTTTTTGGCTGTCTATCTCAAGGGTTCCGTCCTCGTACATGGAGCGGATCCTCTTACTTACATTTCCAAGGCCGATGCCCACCATGTCGGCATCTATGTCGGTGGCCTCCCCGCCCTTAAGCTGCGACCTGATCCTGCTTAAGGTCTCTTCATCTATTCCTATCCCGGTGTCAGCCACTTCGATAAGGAGTCTTCCGTCGCTTCCTGTGATGTTGATGCAAATGCTGCCGCCTTCGACCTTTGGAGCAACTCCGTGGATGATGGCATTCTCCAGAAGCGGCTGGAAGGTGAATGTGGGAACAATGACAGAATTTTCATCCACATCGCAGTGGACACTAAACTTAAGCCTGTCCCCGAATCTCATCTGCTGAAGATACATGTAATCCCTGGCGTTCTTAAGCTCATGGGCCAGAAGTGTCTCTTTTGCCTGGGTCTTGAGATTATAGCGAAACAGCGAACTTAAGGCTTCTATCATCTGCTCCGTGGTTCCGGCTCCCTCAAGGTTTGCTGTACCGGCAATGACATTGAGCGTGTTAAAAAGAAAATGCGGGTCGATCTGACTTTTCAAAAGCTCCAGATTCATAGTCTCAAGCTGCTTTTCAATCTCAAGCTTTTCCATCTCCTGAAGATGAAGCTGGTCAAGGGCCTCCCTCTTCTCTTCCATGGCGCGGATGTATTCGCCGGTGGCAAACTTCATCTTGTTGAAGGCAGACACCATGTCCCCCAGCTCGTCCTTGTTCTCTACAACAACGTCGTCGATAAAAAAGTCATTGGCTGCGATCCTCCTGGATGCATCCGCAAGCTTTAGAACCGGCTTTGTTACACTTCTGTTTAAGGTCCTGGAAATCTGAAGAATACCGATAAAAAGAATGACGCTCAAAACCGCAGCGATTATGGGTACCCTGAATACCACGGGAAGGAGATTTCGATAGTTCTCATTTCCCTCCTGCATGGTGGAATCCACAAATCTCTGGGCATAGACGCTAAGATACTTCTGCATGTTGTAGACATCGTAGAGCTTGTCCACATAGACCTTTTCCGAAAAATGGTCAGTGACCACCTGATTTCTGTTTTTGCAATATACCTCGTAGGCAGTCTGAAGCGACTGAAGAATCGCGAACCTTCCGTCACCAAGATGTGCGTAGTCAAGGGGAACGGCATAGATAGCTTCCCGGGTAGCCTGAACACTCTTTTCCCAGGTGTCCTGATCTATCCCTTCGGTGCCGCGGATAAGCCCGTCAAAGGCCTCGGTCTCCCGGTTCAGGGCAGTTACGATCTCGCCGCCCTTGGCATTGTCCACCATAATGTCGTTAAAATCCATCACGAAAAGCTTGCCAATCCAGACATCAAAAAGAAGCGCAGCTGTGATGGCCACAAATACGCTTATGGTAAACACACCTATTTTGTTCTTGATGGTGAGGGTTTCCCAAATACTTTTTAGTTTTTTCATACTGTCCCGGATTGAAGCAGCGCTATATTTATGCCAATAATTATACCGCTGCCCCCGGGTAATTTCTATTGAATTCAATGCTTTATCTGCCTGCATAGATAATCAAAGAACTCCTCTTTTTCTTTGCCAAGGACTCTGTTGGTAAGGATGTATCCGTGCCTGTCATCGCTCATCACAACGATCATGTTCTTTTGCCTTATGGCATTTGTGATGCGGCTCCAGGAAAGAGTCTGGGTTCCGCCGTCTGTGGTGATATACACGCCACCTGCATCAAAGGCAAGATCCAGAAATCCCGGAAGGTCCTCCAGCTGCTTAACGCACATTCCGTAAGTGGCTATGGGCTGGATAACAGGGAAAAGAAGACATCCCGCAAGAAGGATCGTTCTCATAAGGTCTGACACTCCTCCCCAGTACTTAAGCGTCAGAAGGATCATGGCCACAGTGAAGACCACGTTAACAATCCCCGCCATGGACCTGTAGGTGCGTCTCATGGACAGCTCCCACAGGTCTTTTGCCTTGACATCACATTTATATCTGTATTCCATACACTCTCTCCCTGTTACTTTGTGAGCAGGTTTGGCAGGAACATGCTGATCTCCGGAATGAAGGTAAGGAGCATCAGCACAAGTATCATGCAAAGGTAGAAGGGCAGTGTTGCCTTTACAACTTTCTCCATCTTAACTTTACCCACCGCAGAGCCGATGAAAAGCACCGCTCCCACAGGCGGAGTAAGAAGTCCAATTCCGCAGTTCAGAACGATCATGATTCCGAACTGAACCGGGTTGATGCCTATTGATGTGGCTATAGGCAGAAGGATAGGCGTTGCGATAAGGATGATAGGCGCCATATCCATGATGCAGCCAAGTACCAGAAGGATAAGGTTAAGAAGCAGTGCGATAAGCACGGGGTTTCTTGTAAGGCCGATAATGGCGTTGGCCGCAAGGTCAGGTACATGGAGAGTTGTCAGGCAGTATCCGAAGATGCTTGATGTTGCAATAAGGATAAGCACGATGGACAGCGTGTCGATGCACTGTTCAAGGGTCTTCCAAACGCCCTTTGCATCAAGCCCCCTGTAGATAAAGACGCTGACGATAAGGCTGTAGATTACCGCTATGGCTGCTGACTCCGTTGCAGTGAAAAGACCTCCCACAACCCCCACAACAACGATGATGACCGCTGCCAGAGCCCAGAAGGAAACAGCGAACTGTTTGCCGAATTTCCTGATATCAAAGGCTTCCCCTTTGGGGTAGTGGCGTCTCTTGGAGATGATGTAGGAACCGATCATCAGCGAAGCCGCAAGGAGTGCTCCGGGAATGTATCCCGCCAGAAACAGACTTCCAACAGACACTCCTCCTGCGCTCATTGCATATATGACCATGTTGTGACTGGGAGGAACAAGCAGGCCCTCGCAGGAGGAAGTGATGGTTACCGCAGTGGAAAAATCGTCGTCGTATCCCTGATCCACCATCATGGGGATGAGGATACTGCCAAGGGATGCGGTATCGGCGGCTGCGGAACCTGAGATTCCGCCAAAGAAGTAGGATGCCACGATATTTACCATGGCCATTCCACCGGTCATCCAGCCAACACAGGAATCCGCAAAGGCAATGAGTTTTTCCGATATGCCTCCGCTTCCCATGATGCATCCCATGGTAATGAAAAAGGGTACAGCCATCAGGCTAAAGGAGCTGATTCCTTTTACCATCTGCTGACAGACGGTGACCAGGGGCAGCCCCTGATATAAAAGACAGAATGTGGATGACAATGCAACCGCATACGCTATCTGAAATCTTAAGAATATCATGACGATAAAGCTTATGAGCAGTATCGCTATGGCAGTTGAATTAACGCTCATTGTGCTTTCCCCTCCTTTACAAAAAGATCCTTCAAATGATTGTAGATTGCTTCCAGTTCGAAGATGATCATTGCAAATCCCGCAACGGGGATGGGGAAATACATCCAGAATTTTGAAAGCCCGGGAAGTGAAACATAGGCCGCCTTGCTTCCAAGGTTCACGGCATACTGCCAGCCTACGGTGAGCATTATAACTGCAAGACCCAGGACAAAAAAGTCTGCTATAAGGTCCAGTATTTTTATAACAATAGTGGGCAGATATCTGTCAAAGGCCGTCATACGTATGTGAGCGCCGCGCCGTATTGCCAGCGCGGCTGAGAGAACTGCCATGTAGGACATGAGGGTAAGAACTATCTCCTCACTCCAGGCAGGATCGGGAACAAAAGAAACATATCTTCCCAGCACGCTCATGCTGGTGATCAGAATATCCGCCACCAGCAAAAGCTTGCAGATAAAGAGCATTACTTTGTATGTTACATCGTATAAGGGCTTTAACTTATCCACCGCATTAAAGAAAGAAGTCATTTTTCATTCCTTTCCAAGCGGATTTTTATCTTCTGATAGGATGTGTTATTTCATATCAACGATCTTCTGATAATAGTCCTCAAGCCCCTTAATATTCTCCTCTATAACAGGCTTAACTGCTTCCTGCCAGGGAGTGATGTCATCTACTTCAATGATGGTAACACCGTCAGCCTTGAGTTCTTCAAGAACTTCATTTTCCTTCTTCTCAGAAATCTCACGGTTGTACTGTGATGCAACCTTTCCTGCCTCAACAAGAACATTCTGCTGCTCAGCTGAGAGCTTGTTCCATGCTTCATCAGTGATAACAACCTGGATAGCACCAAGGGTATGTCCGTCAAGGATCATGTAAGGCGCAACCTCAGGGAATGCGTTTGATTTGTAGTTTGCGATAGGCTGCTCAGCACCGTCTACAACACCGGTCTGAAGTGCGGAATAGAGTTCGCCAAAGCTTACCACTGTAGGAGATGCTCCAAGTCCTTCAACCAGGCCGTTCATAACAGGGTCGTTGGATACACGGATCTTCTTGCCTGCAAAAGAATCAATTCCGGAAATCTCATAGGATGTGAAGAAATGACGGAAACCTTCCTCACCGTAGAAAAGACCTCTCACACCACTTCCGTTCTCTGAGGACTCCTGAAGGAATACCTGTGCAAGATCTGATGTTGCAAAATTCCAGAAGTGCTCACGGCTTGTGAAGATATAAGGCAGTGAAAGAAGCATTGACTTCTGTCCGCCGTAACTTGTAAGAGCAAATGCGGAGATACGGGACATATCGATGGTACCGCCGCCTCCAAGCATTGAATCCAGTACATCATTCTCAGAACCGAGAACGCCGCTGGCCTGAAGATCGATGATGATGGAACCATTTGACCTTGCCTCAACCTCTTCCTTGAATTTCTGGTCTGTCATACCAACGATGGTATCAAGAGGATTAACCTCGGCCATTACAAGGGTTATGGCATCAGCTGCAAGCTCTGTCGGAGCAGCCTCGGGTTCATCTGCCTTGGACTCTTCTGCCTGGGGCTGTGCTGTAAGAGGTGTCGGAGCCTCATTGATCTGTGCTGTAGGTGCAGCCTCAGGTGCTGTCACACCGCATGCTGTCATGGACAGAACTGTAGTTACTGCGAGCAGGATAGAACAAAATCTTTTTTTCATTACACGTAACCTCCCTAACATTGAAATGCGCAGAACGCGCGGACTAAAAAAATGGCATTGCCAGAGTTATCTCTGACAATGCCATTATATGTCAGCTGAGGTTGTCTAAAAATCGGACATTCTTAGCATCGGCTAGCACATTTTTAATCTTTGATTTCTTCCTTGGATTCTTCGTCCTTTTTATACTTCACGTAGAGCTCGCGGCCTCTCTCCAAGGATCAGAAGTATCAAAGCCCACCACCAGCTCATCTTTTTAGCGGTCTGCGCCTTTTCTGCAAGGGCTACGTTGCCGTCTTCGATGATGGCTGTTGCATCCTCAATCTTCTCCTCCATCTCCGGGGCCTGTGCAAGAGCAATTGCCTCGTCAACGATCTCTGCGCCATCTGAAGTCGTGCCTGTATCTAAGATTTCGGCGCCGGTCTCACCTCCGCCCGGACGGCTTGCGGGTTTAAATTTCTCTCTGACAGCTTCAAGATTTGTCTTGGCCTCCTCGAATTCCTGAACAAGTCCGTCATGAACTACCCTCACCGACTCCACGTCGGAAAGGGTTTCTGTTATGCCGCAGAGCGGCATGAACCTGCAGGATGCTCTACGCAGCCTGCAGAACAGGGCATGTCCACTATGCCTCTATCCCATTGGCTTACCTTTGGGAATACTTTCCTTAAGATGTTTGCAGCTCCATTTATGTCTGCATTTGTTATTGTACCATCGTAGTGCCTGTAAAGTCCTCTGTGTATC
>JAILFT010000180.1 GCA_024697425.1 Butyrivibrio sp.
GAGCCAGTCGGTGTAGTACCAGCCGACGCCGGGCTCTGTCTCCTCGGAAGCCACCAGGTAATCTGCGTAGTTTGAAACAACAAGGGCATTTTCAACGGTAGCCATAAGGCAGGTGTCAAAGCCCACAAAATCAAAGGTCACACCGCCGTTTTTAAGGGCTGTGTTGATGCCGCCAAGGGACATGGCTCCCGCTGTGGGGAATTTCTCATCATAGCCGTAGCCGCCGGTGGTTCCTCCGCCATGATCCCAGAAGATAAGGATATTCCTGTTGGCAGGGAAATTGGATGCTGCCCATTTGATATAGCCGGAAAGAGTGTCGGCCTTGGTCATGGGAACGCTGCCAAGGTTGTCCTTGAGCATCAGAAGCTTTTTATCCTTGATCTGATAGATCTGGTTTGTGGAGCTGGAAACCACGTTGTTCTGCCACTGTTTGGCACCGCCGGTGTAGATGATGAGGTTGACGTTGTCGCCAAAATCAGCAGAGAGCATCTCCTGAAGGTCTCTTGAAGCCATGCCGCTTCTGGACTCAAGGTCCGCTCCGCACATGTATACCATGATGGTAACGACGTCTTCGCCGCCGCCCTTTATAACGGTGCGCTTTGCTCTTGCCTGTGAATCAACTGCAGTGTTGAGCTTACCGGTGTTGTTGTCACCGCTCCAGGCTGCATTGCCGCCGCCGGAAGCCCCCATATAAGGGCTGTAGCCGCCGCCAAGAAGGGATCCAAGCATTGATGACATTCCCGAACCGGTGGATGTTCCCGTAGATGTGGAAACCCCTGATGAAGATCCCGTCTGAGTTGATGTAGAGGGCGTTGTTGTAGTTGTTGTATAGTCAGTAAGGGACGAACCTGAGCCGCCTCCGCCAAGAAGGGCTGACAATCCGCCACCGCCTCCCAGCATAACAAGGGCCAGGACCACGATGATCATGAAAAGAGGGCTTCTGCCTCCGGCTCCGCGCTGTGAGCCGCCTCCGCCGCTTCCCGATGATCCGGGCGGCAGTCCGTTACTTCCTCCCACAGGGCCGCTGTAGCCCCCCGCTTCTCCTCTTCTGTGAACGCCGGAACCGCCGGTTCCCACATTCTTTTTTCTGCCTGTAGGTCTGTCTTCCATAATTGCCTCCCGTCTGCCAGATTCATATTTAAATTCATATTTTCTGTAAACTTACATTTATATGTACGAATTCCCGTACAAGGCTATTTTATCACATTCCTTATATATAAATATACTGTAAACTTTGGGCTTTATTCGTGGAAAAATAGATAATTGCCTGATAAAATGAGTATAGTCACACAATTCACGGAGGATACTGTGATGAACATTTCCGAGAAAGATCTTTTAAACAATCTTATGGCGCTTCTTCCTGTGGGAGTTTTCTGGAAGGACAGGAACAGGCGTTTTCTTGGCGCGAACAGAATGTTTCTGGACTACTATGCCCTTGACAGCGTGGACAGTATTATAGGGAAGACCGATGAGGACATGGGATGGCACATAAATCCCGAGCTCTACAGACGTGCCGAACTTAAGGTAATAAGCGAAGGCGTTCCCGAGCTCAACGTTCCGGGACAATGTATCGTTAAGGGAAATGTCAGGGACATCGTCGCCTCCAAGGTACCGCTTACTGTGAACGGCGAAATTGTGGGACTTATCGGATACTTCATGGATGTCACCGACAGTAAGGCAGAAAACGAGAGGCTCACCAGTCTCTCCAACACCGATGAACTCACGGGGCTTTTAAACAGGCGTGCCTTCAGCGGTATCGCTGCCAAGTATGAGAAGCAGTACGTAGCTGACGGTACGGACTTTGCGCTGTTTATGATAGACCTGGATGACTTCAAGGAAATAAATGATGATTACGGCCACGAATACGGAAACCTGGTACTTAAAGACATCTCAAAGTCTCTTACCATGGCCTGCGCAGAAAACTGCGTGCTTTTCAGGTACGGCGGTGACGAGTTCGTGATCCTACATCAATATGGAGACAAAAGAGCCATTGACTCCAAGGTCAAGAAGTTCATGGCTGCCGCAGATGCACCGAGGAACCTTGATGGTATGAACCTGACGGTAAAAGCCTCCATTGGCTACTCCTTCTACTCGGAGACCACCTTCATCAACTCCCTTCTTGAGGTTGCTGACCGGCGCATGTATGAGATGAAAAAGGAACACAAAGCAGAGCGGGGGAAAGCCCGTAATATATGAATTGAGCAGGCGGACTCCCATTCGGTTCTGCTCGCAGAAAGCAAAAAAGAGCGAAAGACTTTTGGTCTTCCGCTCTTTTTCATAAAAGGTAGGTTGTATTATGTTAAAAAAGTATTGGATTGTTTCCTGATTACAGTTCAAGACTTCCTGAGCAGATGAGCTTGCCGCTTCTTCTGTCGAAAAGAAGGATGTCTTTTCCGCTGATATTGATCTTCTCCTCCTGGCCGATCTGATAGATCACGCCGCCGAAGATAACTCCGGTAAGAAGGAATTCCCCAACTCTGAGCTTAAGGGTTGACTCCATACCTGTGGGCATCGCGCCGTAGATTGTGGTGTCGATCTTGCCGTTCTCATCGATGTCTATGGCCTCAGGTCTTATGCCGATAACGAAGTCCTCATCGGTGATAACAGGCTCGTCCATAATGGAATCATCCTGCTCTTCCACCTTCTGGATGTGGTACTTGAATACCTCGTCCTTGTTGCTCTTCTCAACTGCCCCCTTCTTTTGAAGTCTTGCTTTTTCATACTCGAGTTTGTCTGCAGCTTCCTTGTCTCTTGCTGCTCTCCACTCCTTAAGATCTGTCTTTTCCGTAGGCACAAATCTTGCCTTGATTCCCCCAAGAATGTCCACTGCAACGCTTCCGTCGCTCTGCTGTGTTCCCCTTGCATCCACAAAGTTCATGGAAGGGTTACCCACGAAGTCAGCAACGAACAGGTTTGCTGGTCTGTTGTAAACCTCCAGGGGCGCTGCATACTGCTGAAGAACGCCGTTGCTCACAAGGCAGATCCTGGTTGCCAGTGTCATGGCCTCCATCTGATCGTGTGTTACGTAAACGAAGGTTGATCCTGTCTCAACATGGAGTCTCTGGAGCTCATATCTCATCTCGAGACGAAGCTTTGCATCAAGGTTTGAAAGGGGCTCATCCATGAAAAGAACCTGTGGTTCGGGAGCCAGTGTACGGGCAATGGCAACTCTCTGCTGCTGTCCGCCGGAAAGCTCTGCGGGATATCTGTCCATGAACATTCCGATCTTAACTATCCTTGAGCAGGCTCTTACTCTTGAATCTATCTCCTCCTTGGAAAGCTTCCTGTTCTCAAGGATTGCTGCTCCGTTCTTTGTCACCTCGAACTTGTCGTTTAATCCTTTTCCCTCTTTCTCGTATTTGCTCTTAATGGAAGCAAACTTGTTCTCATACTCTGCATACTTTGTCTTTGCACTGGCTGCAGGGTCTGAAGAAGCGTGAATTCCAAGGGCGAACAGCTCTTTTGCCGTATAAATGGAAAGATTATAGTTGTCGATGAGTTTAACGTAAGCCTTGTTCTCGTCAAGCTTGCCGTTCTTGTCCCGGCACTCCTCGATGACTTCTTTTATCTTGTTGCCGTTGGCAAGAGCTCTCATCATGTCTGAGGTCTGCTTGGCTTCCACGTCAACCACGGGCATCTCCTCGTGGATGTTCTTAAGGCCAAAAGAGATATTCTCGTAAACGGTCATGTTGGGCCAAAGTGCGTAGTTCTGGAAAAGGAAGCCCACTTTACGCTTGTTGGCGGGAACATTGATGCCTGCGTTGGAGTCGAACACCACCTTGTCGCCGATGGTGATGCGGCCCTCAGTGGGGGTCTCGAGACCTGCGATCATACGAAGGATTGTGGTCTTGCCGCAGCCTGAAGGTCCGAGCAGTGTGATGAATGAATTGTCAGGGATGTTGAGGCTTACATTATCTACGCCAAAGAACTTGCCCCAGCGCTTGGTTATATTTTCTAAAATGATTTCCGGCATGATTACTTCCCTCCTATGCCGCTGTCAAGGCTTGCGCCTGTCAGCTTGTTTACAAGTGTATTGAATATCAGGATCGTTACGATAAGGATGAGGTTGATGGCACTTGAGAATGCGTACAGACCCATCTCATCGAAGTAGTCCAGTGTTGTTGATAAGATAAATCCCTGAGTACACAGGAGCAGGAAAAGAGACAGCTCCCTTAAGCAGGTCATGAAGGGCAAAAGGTATCCGCTGATGATGGATGACTTCTGGATGGGGATGATGATCCTTGTCATTCTCTTTATCCAGGAGGTATTCATGATAATTGCTGCCTCTTCAAGTTCGTTACTGATCTGGAGCATGGAGTTAAGTGAGCTCCTGGAGGCGAAGGGTATGTATTTGACTACGCCTGCGATGATCAGAAGTGTATATGTGTTGAACAGATTGATGTGCTCGTTGGAGAAAAGGATAAAGAAGGCTGCTCCAACTGCGATTGAAGGCATAAGGTAAGGCAGGAATGCTACATTGTTTACGTAGTTTGCCCACTTGTTACGTCTCTTTTTCGCAACGGCATATCCGATAAGGGTTCCGATGGTTCCTGCGATAAGGGCACAGACAACTGCCAGGAACAATGTTCCGAAGAAGGCGTGCCAGATGGTGTTGTTGTACAGGATACCGGGCTGACCGTACATACCGTTCTCTGTAATATTCTCGTTTGTTACCCACCACTTGGTTGTAAGGTGTGCAAGGTTTCCTGTGTAGAGGAAGCTGTAGTCACCGGGGTTGGGAAGGAAGGTCTCCAGGGCAAAAAGAACGATGGGCCAGATACTTGTGAAGAAGGTGATAACGATGAAGACGATTCCCACAATGTATTTGCCGGCTTTGCCGATGGTGAGCTTTGTGAGCTGACCGGACTTTCCTGTTACAGTGGTGTAGTTTTTGCGGCTCTTAAGTGAGAGCTGGTTCATTCCAAGGATCACCACACCGAAGATCATCATGATGATGGCCAGGATACTGGCTTCACCGGTGTATTTGCTGTTCATGGAGATGTACTTGGTTGAAAGTGTTGTAAGGTTTAAGTAATGAGGTACGGGATAGCTTCCCATGGCACTTCCGAAAACCAGGAGGATCGTTGAAAGAATCGCAGGCTTGATCATTGGAAGTGTTACCTTGAACATGATCTTCCACTTGGGTGTATCAAGGATGGTTGCCGCCTCCTCTAAGTTGGCGTCCATGTTCTTGAAGATGCCTCCGATCAGGATGTAGGCAAAGGGTGCGTAGTGAAGTCCTAAAACCATCGCACTTGGGAACACTCCCTGGCACCACCAGTGAGGGAAGTACACGTTGAAGATCGCTGCAAGAAGTCCGTCTGAAGTTCCCGTCACCTTGTTGGAGTAGAACATGTGCTGCCAAACAACAGCCAGTGTCCACTGAGGCATGATGTAAGGGAAAATGAAGATGGAGCTTAAGTACTTCTTGAACTTCATATCTGTCCTTGTTACAAGGAAGGCGAAAAGTCCGCCGAAGAGAATTGATATGAAGCAGGTAAGAACTGAGAGGATAACCGTGTTAAGAAGCGGAATCCATAAGTTTGTCTTTGCAAGTTTGCTGGTAAAAAGATCTGTGTAGTTTACGATAGTATATCCGGAAACCCTCTTAGTAAGATGCTGGTCAATGGTTCCGGGATGGATTGCGAAGGTGTCTTTTACGATCGCGATGATAGGTGCGACAGTACTGAAGGTCAGGACAATCCCAAACAGCAAAAGTATTATATTCTGAGGCTGGGAAAACCATGTCTTTACCTTATTCTTGAAAATCGCACTTTTGTCTGGTTTTGCGATTGTCTGCGTCTGCATGTAGTCTCCTTTACTGATACCGAATGGTGATTTTCGAGAAGGCCGACCGATAAAATGTACAACGTCTCTCGTTGTGCTGAGCACTCCGCTAAGCCCAGAGCATT
>JAILFT010000186.1 GCA_024697425.1 Butyrivibrio sp.
ACGGCTCTTTTGTCCTTCTTGATTCAAACGATGTTCTTGCAGCAGCAAGCACACCTACAGTTCTTTCCATACCTTATGCAATTGATGATTATTTGAAAGCTTTAAATGATGCAGCACAAAAGATCCAGTAACAATCGTATATTTACAGGCCTTTTTATAGAAATTGTTTTTGTCGTTCTAAGTCTTTTTCTTTCCATTTCTTATGGGAGCAAGAGTATCCCTTTAACCGACATTATCGGGTACTTCACCGATTCTTTGAATGATGACTTTTTCAGGGCAGTTATCGCAGCCAGGATCCCAAGGACAGTCTTTGGGCTTCTGGCCGGCGCTGCCTTAGGGGTATCAGGAGCTCTTATGCAGGCAATAACAAGAAACCCTATTGCAGATCCCAGCATTCTCGGCGTAAACACCGGAGCGGCTCTGTTTGTGGTTATCGGTATTGCCTATCTCAACATCTCATCCGGTATCAGGTTAATAGGTTTATCTTTTACAGGAGCTCTTTTAACAGCGCTGTTCGTGTATGGCATCGCTTCGGTAGGCTACGGCGGAGCCAATTCCATAAAGCTTGCGCTGGCGGGAGCTGCGGTTTCAACGGCCCTTGGGGCACTGGTAAACACCATAATGCTCCCTGACTCACAGGTCATGAAACAGTTCAGGTTCTGGCAGGTGGGCAGCATAAGCGGAGCGACCTGGGAGGACATAAGGCTCCTTGTGCCGCTCCTGTTGGTGGGAGTCATCCTCGCAGTTATCTGCGCTTCGCCCTTAAATGCCATGGCGCTGGGAGATGAGATGGCAGTATCCCTTGGAGTTAAAGTGGGCGTTGTCAGGCTCTTTGCAGCCCTTGCAGGAGTTCTTCTGTGCGCCTCTGTGACAGCCCTGGCAGGACCCATAGGATTTGTGGGTCTGATGCTTCCTCACGTGTTCCGTCAGCTCTTTTCCGGAGATATGCGGATCGTGATCCCTATGTCGGCAATAGGCGGAGCGGGGCTTCTGACATTTTCCGATGTCCTTGGAAGAGTCCTTGGGCGCCCGGGAGAGCTGGAAGTGGGCATCATCACTGCCATCGTGGGAGCACCTGTATTTATCTGGATCGTTTGCAAAACAAAGGCTAAGAGTATATGACAAGCAATCTTGAACATGATTTAAAAAATATATATAGAAAACATGCTCGCCTTAATACCTTGTGTATCGTGGCTTTGCTGGGCATCATTGCTGCACTTGGAGTGCTGATGATGACCCTGGGCAATACGAATTATTCGGTAAAAGAGGTTTTGGAATACCTTCTGAGCAGCGAGACAAAAGGCGCGGCTTACAACATAAAGACCATAAGGCTTCCGAAGCTGATCGTTGGCGGCTTTGCGGGATTTGCCTTTGGAATTTCGGGATACACTTTCCAGAATCTCCTCCGGAACCCTCTGGCGTCCCCGGATATCATCGGTGTTTCGGCCGGATCCTCTGCTGCAGCGGTTTTCTGCATCCTGATACTTGGGATGAGCGGACCTGTGGTATCGGTCTTTGCAGTGGCTGCGGGACTTATCGTCACTACCCTGATCTTTATCCTCTCCGGAAGAGGGCAGTTTTTTGGCAGCAGGATGATCCTCATCGGAATCGGAATGCAGGCGGTTTTGAACGCTCTGATCTCCTGGATGCTGCTGGTGGGCTCTGAGTACGATGTTTCGACAGCCCTCAGGTGGCTCAGGGGAAGCCTGAATCTCGTGGAGATGAGTGATGCTTTCTCTATCTCTTTTGTCACGATTATCTGCAGTGTGCTGCTTCTTATATGTAACAGGTATCTGCGGGTGATGCAGCTGGGAGATGAGTACTCGACCACACTTGGAGTTCCGCTTTCGGCGGTGCGTCTGTGCTGTATGCTCTGCGCGCTGGTACTGAGTGCCACGGCTGCGGCCATTACGGGACCTATCGCATCGGTGGCTTTTTTATCCGGCCCCATCGCCGGCAAGTGTACCAAAAACGGCAAGAACGCCATGGCAGTGGCGGGGCTCATCGGAACGATCCTCGTTTACGGAGCTGAGCTTGTCGGAAAAAACATGTTTGAAACAAAGTATCCGGTTGGCGTCGTCACAGGACTTCTCGGCGCGCCGTACCTGTTGTTCCTGCTTTTAAACCTCAATAGAAAGGGGGAAAAGATCTAATGGAAGCATCCGCAAAAAGTCATAATTTCAGCGCAAGAAACATCAGCGTGGGATATGAAGACAATACGATAATCAAAGACCTGGACATCATTATTCCTTCGGGAAAGTTCAGTGTTCTCATAGGACAGAACGGCTGCGGAAAGTCTACTCTTTTAAAGAGCTTTGCGCGTCTTCTTAAGCCAAAGACCGGCGACGTGGTTCTTGACGGGAAGTCGATCTATGACATTCCGACACAGCGTCTGTCAAGGGAGATAGGTCTTTTGCCCCAGTCACCTATTGTTCCGGCAGGGATCACCGTGGCGGATCTGGTAGCCAGGGGAAGGTTCCCGTACCAGAAGTTCTTCGGACAGCTCTCCAAGGCAGACTACCAGGCCATAGCCTGTGCCATGGAAGCCATGGGCATAGCGGACCTGGCTGACAAGCCGGTGGATTCTTTATCCGGCGGACAGAGGCAGAGGGTGTGGATCGCTCTGGTGCTTGCCCAGGATACGGATATCCTGCTCCTTGACGAGCCCACGACCTACCTGGACATCGCTTATCAGGTGGAGATCCTGGACTGTCTTGCTGCGCTCAACAAGGCCAAAAAGACGACGATCGTGGCTATCCTTCACGACATCAACCTTTCCATCAGATACGCGGACCACATCTTCGCAATGAAGAGAGGGCGCCTCATCGCTGAGGGAGCGCCAAAGGACATCATTACAACCTCCCTCATGAAGGACGTCTACGGCATGGAAAGCGACATCATCACTGACCCTGCGACCGGCGATCCATACGTGATCCCCAGAAGCAAGGCCGGCTGAAATGAACCCCGGGGACGGAGTCAGGGGCTCATTTTTTTGCTCCCCGGGCACGTTGGCCTGGCGCAAAAAATGAGCCACTGACTCCGTCCCTGGGGTTCATTTTGGTGTAGAATAGTGGGAGGATTGGAGGCTGACATGGAAGAAATATTTGATATAACTGATGATAACGGAGTTCCCACAGGTAAGACCGTGACAAGGTCAAAGGCACATGCCGAGGGGATTCCGCATAGAACTGCACATGTTTGGATCGTGAGAAAGGAGAAGGATTCTTATCAGGTTCTGCTTCAGAAGAGGAGCGAGCAGAAGGAGTCGTTTCCCGGTATGTATGACACCTCGTCGGCGGGACATATCCAGGCGGGAGATGAGCCGCTGGAATCCGCGCAGAGAGAGCTTTTTGAGGAGCTTGGCATAAAGGCTGAGGATGGAGATCTGGCATTTGCAGGTACATTTCATATAAAGTATGCGATGCCATTCCATGGGAAGCTTTTTAACGACAATGAAGTGGCTTTCGTTTATGTCTACGATAAGCCCGTGGACGCTGACAGTCTGGTACTTCAAGCAGAAGAAGTTGAAAGCGTGAAGTGGTTTGACTTTGAAGAAGTTATAAGGGGATGTGAGCACCGCGACGGAACTTTCTGCGTGCCTACGGAAGGCCTTGAGATCGTGCTTGAATATCTGGGGCTTAAGAAGAAGTATGCTGTTGACAGACAGCGGGTAAAAGAGCAGTTCGCTGCCTACACAAGAAACTATGACCCGACAGATCCAAAGATCGCCCTTAAGATTGCGCACACCTACAGGGTTGCGGACAACTGCGAGCAGATTGCAAGATCAATCGGGCTCTCAGACGAAGATGTGGAGTTTGCCTGGCTTTCGGGGATGCTTCATGATATCGGAAGGTTCGAGCAGGTGAAGAGATATAACACCTTCATTGATTCTCAGTCAGTGGATCACGCTGAGTTTGGTTCTGACCTTCTTTTCGGAAAAGATAATCTGATCATAAATTATGTTGACGACAGATCCAGGGATAAAGAGCTCGAGACCGTGATAAGACAGCACAACAAGTACAGGGTTGACAGTGCTGTTGAGGGAAAGACCCTTGTCTTTTGCAATATTCTTCGTGACGCAGATAAGGTCGATATCCTTCGGGTAAATGT
>JAILFT010000199.1 GCA_024697425.1 Butyrivibrio sp.
TTGTGGGGATAGTTATCGCGTATGTTATCAATCCCCTTGCAAACTTTTTTGACAGGAAACTTTTTAAGAACATGAAGAGCGTTAAGCTAAGATGGAAGATCTCATCCATTGTTGCCATCGTTGCTCTGGTGGCATGCGTCACCCTTCTTGGCTTTGCACTGGTGCCGCAGCTGGCGGAGAGTGTGAAGACTCTTTTCTCCAATATGGATATGTATCTGGAAACTCTTCAGTCGTGGCTTCGGGATTTTGAGAAGACCGGAGGGGGCGGACTTTTGGGGCTGGATCTTGCTTCCCTTGCCAATTTCGGAGACAAGATCATTGATTATATCAGCGGATACTTCTCAGAGAACATGCAGTCCTTTGTTACATCCGGAGCCAATTTCGGAAAGGGCATCTTTGATGTGGTCATTTCCTTTATCCTTGCGGTTTATTTCCTTCTGGACAAGCGCAGGATAACAGAGGGCTGCGGAAGGCTTATAGCGCTTATTGTCAAGCCTGCCACCTATGAGAAGATGACCGGATTCTTCACAAGATGCAATGACATCCTTATAAGATATATCAGTGTTGATGTTATCGACGGAATAGTAGTGGGAGTAGTAAACTTCCTGTTCATGATAATCATGGGAATGCCCTATGCAGCGCTGATCTCCTTTATTGTAGGTATCACAAATCTGGCACCCACCTTCGGTCCCATTGTGGGAGCAGTTATAGGAGCCTTTATACTGGTCCTGGTAAATCCCTGGTATGCACTCTGGTTTTTGATATTTACCATAATCCTTCAGACTGTGGACGGATATATATTAAAGCCCAGGCTCTTTGGCGGAAGCCTTGGAGTATCGGCACTGATGATCCTTATTTCCATTATTCTCGGCGGAAGACTCTTTGGAGTTGCAGGTATTCTTTTTGCTATCCCGTTTGCGGCAATCTTTGATTTTACCTGGAGGGATTTTGTTATAAAAAAGCTTGAGGAAAGGCATGCTAAGAGGTACAATCAATTGTAGAGAAATTTTGTCGAATACAATATATAGACAAAAGGGGGTTATTATATGGATATTGTAATGAATATTATTGATGGTGCCATCAGCTTCAGTAAGGAAGCGGTTGATACAGCCATGAATGCGTGGGATAAGCTTGACGACAACAAGAAGAAGCTGTTTATAGGATGCCTCGCCGCATCTGCAGCAATTATCGCAGTTGCAGTCATTGCATATAAAATCGGTAAAGCCCATGGACAGGATGATTTTCTCGAGGATGAAGATTTCTGATCTTCAGGATAAGGCACAACAATAATCTGGAGCTTTCATAACGGAAGCTCCTTTTTTTTAACTGATGGAGAGTGTTTAATGAAGAATTTTCTTAAAGTAGTCGGAGTCATTGTTTTGATAGGCGTGCTCATTGTCGGCACCGTGATCGGGTATCTTACCATAGATGAATACAATCCTCAGGAAGTTGAGGCGATTGCCATAGAGGGAAATGCCCAAAAGAGTGCATCTTTGGATTCTTCTATAAGGATCATGAGCTGGAATGTCGGGTACGGAGCCCTGGGAGATAACGCCGACTTTTTCATGGACGGCGGCAAAATGGTGAAATCCGCTACAAAAGACAGAGTATACTCAAATCTGACCGGCATCATTAAGGAAATAGAGTCGGTCAATCCTGATATCCTGTTTACTCAGGAAATGGACAGGAATTCCACCAGGTCCTATTTCATTGATGAGAGCGAATATCTCATTAACAATTCTTCCGCAGCGGCATTAAGCGGACAGAGCGCCTTTGCTTACAACTTTAGAGTATCTTTTGTGCCTCTTCCCGTTCCGCCCATCGGCAGAGTAGAGGCGGGTGTCGGTCTCTTTTCCGGATACAGACTGGATTCGGTTGTAAGACGTAAGCTTCCATGTCCTTTCACATGGCCTCTAAGGACCATGAACTTAAAAAGATGTCTTGAAGTTGCCAGAGTTCCGATAAGCAACTCAGACAAGGAGCTGGTACTGGTGAATCTGCATCTTGAGGCCTATGATGACGGAGAAGGCAAGACAGCTCAGACCAATATGCTCAAGGACATTCTGGTGGAGGAGTACGAAAAAGGCAATTATGTCATTGCCGGAGGCGACTTCAACCAGATCTTTTCCGGAGTTGATTCCAGCATGTATCCGCCTGTGGGAAGTGCCAGCTGGCAGCCTGCAGTTATAGAAGAGAGCCTTTTTGGGGACGGCTTCAATTTCTATATGGATACTAAGGTGCCCAGCTGCAGATCACTGGATCGTCCGCTGGATACCGCAGTCAGCAAGGATCCTGCGGATTTTCAGTACTATATAATTGATGGGTTTATAGTTTCAAAGAACATTGATGTGGAGAACGTTTACACAGATGACCTGGGATTTGTTTCATCCGATCACAATCCCGTAATTATGGACATCAGACTTGAATGATTTTTCGTGACAGTAAACGTTTAATCACATATAATGTAATAGGTATTAATTTTGAAAGGGGTAAAGTCAGATGCAACACAAAGTAAAAAGAAATGTAATTGTTGGACAGTCAGGTGGCCCTACAGCGGCCATCAACTCATCACTTGCAGGTGTTTACAGAACTGCGATCGACCGTGGATACAAGAAGGTATACGGTATGATCCACGGTGTGCAGGGCCTCATGGAGGGGAGATATGTTGATCTTTCAGATCACATTCAGTCAGGCCTTGATATCGAGCTTCTGAAGAGAACACCTTCAGCTTATCTGGGATCCTGCAGATACAAACTGCCCGAGATCTTTGAGAACAAAGAAGTTTATGAGAAGATCTTCGAGATCCTCAACAAGCTTGAGATTGACTGCTTCATTTACATCGGCGGAAACGATTCGATGGATACCATCAAGAAGCTTTCCGATTATGCTATTATTTCCGGTTCACAGATCAGATTCGTCGGATGTCCCAAGACAATCGATAACGATCTTGCACTTACAGACCACACACCCGGTTACGGCTCTGCAGCCAAGTATATCGGTACATCTGTAAAAGAGATCATCAGAGACAGCTGGTCACTTGAGACAACAAACGGACAGGTTATCATCGTAGAAGTAATGGGAAGAAACGCAGGATGGCTTACCGGAGCAACAGCTCTTGCAAAGGGCGAGGATTGTGACGGACCTGATGCTATCTATCTTCCTGAGCTTCCTTTCGATATGGATGCTTTCATCAAGAAGATCAAAGGTCTTCTTAAGAACAAGGCTTCCATCGTAGTTGCCGTATCAGAGGGTATCAGAACCAAGGACGGCAAGTATGTAAGCGAGCTGGGAAATACTATTGATTATGTGGATGCTTTCGGACACAAGCAGCTTACAGGAACCGCAAGATATCTTTGCGAAGTTGTTTCCAAGGAGTGCGGCTGCAAGACACGTCCCATCGAGCTATCAACTCTTCAGAGAGCTGCAAGCCACTGTGCATCACGTGTAGATATCCTTGAGGCTTATGAGGTTGGTGGTGCTGCCATGAAGGCTGCTGATGAAGGCGACAGCGGCAAGATGGTAGTTATTGAGAGACTTTCCGATGATCCTTATCAGGCAGGAACAGAGGTTAAGGACGTTCACAAGATTGCCAACGATGAGCGTACAGTTCCCAGAGAGTGGATCAACAAGGACGGCACATATGTAACCAATGAATTCATTACCTATGTAAGACCTCTTATTCAAGGCGATGTAGGACCTATCATGGTTGATGGTATTCCGAGACATCTTTACAGACCCGGATTCCAGGATATCCTTTGATAAGGACGTAACTACTGCAGGAGACTATGGTCACGTTTAGAGACGTTGTAGTAATTACAAATAGCGAACTTGATATATTATCTGCAGATGATAACTACAGGGAGTATGTTTGCGAAAGCAGTGCTGACACTGTTTTTGCAAACGTTCATCCCGATGATCAGCATCTGCTGTACGAAATAGTAGAGACGCTTTCGGTTAAACCGGAAGCCTCTCTATGTTTTCGTGTCTGTAACAAAAAAGGCGAATACTGCTGGGTAAGCGCCAACTGTTCACAAATCTTAGAAGGCGAAGGAGAGAACATCCGAATCGAGCTTCGGGATCTCTCAGATCTTGATGACGGCGTCAAGGCCGTTGAAATCGACTATCTCACAGGACTTCTCAATAAAAAAGCGATAACGGATTATGCAAAGGGATTATGTGCCCCCGATGGGAAGAGGGGAATAGTGAACCTGTGCATAATTGACATAGATAATTTCAAGTATATCAATGACACCTACGGACATTCCTATGGTGACAGGATACTGAAGGAAGTTGCGGCCATCATTCGTGAGGCCCTGGGTGAAAACGGCAAAGCCGGCAGGATTGGCGGCGATGAGCTTATGATGACCATCGAGAATGTGGATGACAAAGGTGATCTTCGGGTATTCCTTAAGGGAATAAGAGAGAGGGTTGAAGCTACCCACATCGATGAGAACGGATATCCTATGGTTACGGTATCCATGGGAATCGGAAAATTCCCCGATTACGTGCAAAGCTACGATGAACTGTTTAATCTTGCGGACAGGATGCTCTACAGAGCCAAGAGCCGCGGCAAGAACAGATATGTGATCTATAATCCGGAAATCCATGGGCCGATAGTGAATGGACAGCTGGACGAGACTGCAATGACTGTCAGCCGTGCCACTGCCATAGACAAGACCAGGCTTGTTCTTGAGGGCATGGAGGGTCTTCTTTACGCCGATACGGAATCTGTTTCTTCAATGCTGATGAAGATAGCTGCTACCTATGACCTGGATGAAGTATATCTCTTTTATAAGGATATAAACAAGAGCTTCTATGGGCATAAATGCGCATCTGATTCGGGAAATAATGCCGAGAAGCGGATTTATCAGATTGTGGATTCGGTTTCTGACATTGCATATATAATGGAACCGGGGCTGCTTAACCGCTTTAATTCCAACGGAGTACTTGTTATAGATTCTCCCGGGATAGTTTTGAAGGAATTCCCAAAGGCTCTGGAATTTTTCGAGAAGAACGGCATAAAGCATGCATTTCTTTACAGAATGATTGATGCTCCTTTTGACGGATATATAGCCATGTATAACACCAGGGAACTGTCAAGGAAATTCCCTCAGCCGGATATCACTGACCTTACATATTTGAGTAAAATGATGGAAATTGCATTAAAATCTAGATAATATCACACTTTTTTAGAATTTTTTTTCTAAAAATACGCTAAAACAAGCACTTTGCTGTTGTTATGTGTACTTAATAGTAGTAAAATAGGCAATGTAGTAAATAATTTCTATTTCGGAGGGAAAATTAATGAACAAGACAGAACTTATCGATGCAATTGCAAAGGAAGCTAACCTTTCCAAGAAGGATGCAACTGCAGCACTGAACGCTTTCACAGAGACAGTTACAAAGGAGCTCAAGAAGAAAGGTAAAGTTCAGCTTGTTGGCTTCGGTACATTCGAGACAACAAAGAGAGCAGCTAGAACAGGTAAGAATCCTCAGACTGGCGCTGCTATCAAGATTCCTGCTTCTGTAGCACCTAAGTTCAAGGCTGGTAAGGCTCTTAAGGATCTTGTAAACAAGAAATAATTTAAATCAGTAACAAACGGGCCGTCGCTTTGGATGTTGAGTCATCTAAGGTGACGGCTTTTTGTGTTAGCGGGGGAATTGATGGTAGCTACAGTAATAACGGAAAGAACGCAAAAAGAGATACTTAAGGCGCAACAGAATAATCAGTAAGGAAAAAAGATAACCATAGCCGGGGATGTGTCCATTGAAATAATCATAAATATTTTATAAAATATAATTACATTTATTTTTTTTACAAGGAGCCATTAATGACGTTTGATAGGAGTTTTGAAAATTTCGTTCAAATACTCTCGGAAGAAGAGGTTACCCCTGAAATATCCCCCAGCGCTCTGGCGGACATATCCAAGGAGTTTTCTTTGCGTTCCATTGTGGCGATAGTTTCCTACAAGCCCTATTCAGATAAGGCAGGTGAACCGGATACCATCATTCCTCTTTTTGGTCCTGTTCCTAACGAAGAGGCTTCCACATATATGTTTAAGAGCAATATGTCGGGAGACCGCCAGATCACCTACAGGGTTTACCTTGCCGACAATAAGAAACTCACGGATGAGCAGTACAGAAGCTTCTCTGTGATTATGGATATTCTATCCTTCCATATGGAGAGATTCCTTCTTGTCAACGTGGTGAAGAAAAGTGCACTGACTCAGTATCTTACCGGGCTTCCAAATTCCGGAGGATACCTTGCGTTTGTCAGCAGCAAGTTTGAAAGCGGTGAGATCATGAATTATGACGCTTTCTACTTTAACGTTAAAAGCTTTGGACTTATCAGCCGCAGATACGGAATCGGCGAGGGCGATGAGATCATGAAGCGCTACGCCAGAAAGCTTAAGGAGTTCTTTGAGGATGATGAGATTCTTGCTCACTTTGGAGGTGACAATTTCACGGCTCTTGTGAAGAAGGAGAGGACCAAGAAGTTCCTTAAGTATATTGCAGCTGTACCTGTGCGGGGAGAGAAGAACGGTAAGGAAGACGAATTTACACTTTCCGCGGTTGCTGGTGTGTACGCCATTGATGAATCCATGAAAAGCCCGAGTCAGGCAATTTCCAGGTCTGTCATGGCCTGCAACTATGCCAAGAATGTGGCCAACAAGCCTTACGTATTTGTCAACAAGGCCATGAGCACCAGGATATACAGGCAGAAACAGATAGAGGACAGATATGAAGAGGCTCTTGCCAATGATGAGTTCAGGATCTATCTGCAGCCCAAGGTCAACACCGAAACAGGCAGGATAGTGGGAGCAGAAGCTCTTGCCAGGTGGTTTTGCAACGGCATAGTTCTTTATCCTACTGAATTTGTCCCTATCCTCGAGCAGGAGGGAATGGTTGCTTCACTGGATCTTTATGTTCTTAAAAAGACCTGTGAATATATCAGGGAGTGGCTTGATAACGGTATAGAGCCGGTTCAGGTATCCGTTAATTTTTCCCGCCGTGACCTCAGCTACAAAGATCTGGCTAATGCTATCAAGGAGACCATAGAAGAGTATAATATCGATCCGAAGTACATAGAAATAGAGGTTACCGAAACCGCCAGCGAGGACGAGAGAATCATGATGACAAACTTCCTTGCCAGACTGAGGGACATGAAGATTGCCACAGCCATCGATGATTTCGGAACCGGTTATTCTTCACTTTCTACTCTCAGGGATTTCCCGGTATCTGTGATCAAGATCGACAGGTCTTTTATCAATAATGATGAGCTCAATACCAACGACGAGATTGTTCTTAAGAACATCGTTACCATGGCCAGGGAACTGGGAATAGATGTGGTGACTGAAGGAGTAGAAAGACCTGATCAGACGCAGCTGTTAAAGAACGTTGGCTGCAACGTAGTCCAGGGATTCCTCTATGACAATCCCATGCCCAAGAAGGACTTTGAAAAGAGACTTATCAAGGGCGTATATGAAGATTAAAACGCAATAAAAAAGCTGTTACCTTCAAAAAGGTAGCAGCTTTTATTGTTATATCCGTTAAGATCAGTCCAGTCTCTTTTTGCCAAAGAAGAAGAGAGCTACGGTACCGGGGCCGGTGTGACTTCCGATGGTGGTTCCGATGCTGTATATCTTAACCTTGTTCTTGAGATGAGGGAACCTGGATTCGATGAGATCAGCAACGGCTCTTGCCTGTTCATAGCAGTCGGAGTTTGAAATGTAACATTCCTGAGCATATTCAAGTCCGTTCTCCGCAAGCTCCTCCATCTTGGCAACCTGTGCCTTCATCACTGCGTTGATGCCTCTGAGCTTTGCGCGGACAATAAGTCTTCCCTGATAATCCACATTAAGAAGAGGACAGATCTTGAGGGCTCCGCCGATAATTCCGGCAGCCTTGGAAACTCTTCCGCCTCTTACAAGGTAAGTAAGATCGGTAACAAAGAACCAGTGCTGACACTCAAGACGATGCTCGATGACCCATTCGTAAAGCTCATCGATGGTCTTGCCTTCATCGCGAAGATCAGCAAGCTTGTTCATAAGAAGTCCGTAGCCTGCGGATGCGGCAAGAGAATCAACAACATAAACCTTGCTTCCGGGATATTTCTCAAGTACCTGGTCTCTTGCGATGGTGGCGGAATTCAATGTTCCGGAAATTCCTGAGCTTAAGGTCAGGTGAAGGATATCCTTGCCCTGCTTGATAATGTTCTCAAAGTATTCAACGTATTCGCCTACGGTAACCTGAGAAGTTTTGGTCATGGCTCCGTTCGCCATGGCTTTGTAGAATTCGTCAAAAGGATAGGAAACACCAAGATCATCTGAGTAATCCTTGCCATCTACACTGAAATGAAAGCAGATGTAGCTTATGTCTCTTTCCTTGAAATGCTCTGCAGTCAGATCTGCTGTGGAACAGCAGCTAAGTACATAACTGTTCATGGGTATAAAGCCTCCGTTTTTATTCAATACTTTATATTAACACCTTTTTGTTACCTATGGCAAATAAAAGGGCGTAAAACAGAGCATTTTCTTTCACGGGAGAGATGAGAAGACTGCCTGCGGCAACGAATTTGACGTTGACAAAAAACGGTTGTGACAATAAAATAAGAAACTGTATTAAGACAACATTAAATATGCAAATGCATTGATGATGTCGGCGCATGCCGGAGATGTTGTATCTGTCTTACCAGAGAATTGGAGCCACCGGCTGAGAGCTCCACAAGCAACGGATACATACGGAAATTTCGCATCGGAGCAGTCTGGGTGAAACAACAGTAGTCCGGACCGTAGATCTACGTTACAGATAATGAAGAGCGTGTTCGGTACAGACCGAATGCGAACATGGGTGGTACCGCGGAGATTATTCGTCCCTTGTGCATTAAATGCACAAGGGATTTTTTGCGTGAAGCAGTCGAGTCTGCTTCATGCGTATCTGTATCTGCACCATTAGAAAACAGGAGGAAGGAATTTTGGAAAACAGCGCATTACATCAACAAATTGAAGCAATTCGTGAAGAAATCAAGGCGAATTCCGAGAAGCTGGACAGCTCTAAGCTTGTTTACGAGCTTAGAAAGAGTTTTTTGGACAACAAGACCGGTAAGATTTCGGCTCTTATGAAGGAGATGAAGAACATCGCCGCTGAGGACAGAGCTGAGTACGGCAAGAATGTAAATGAACTTAAGCAGTGGGCCCTTGCTCAGTTTGATGAGCTTGATAAGAAGATGAAGGAAAAAGAGCTCAAGGCAAGATATGAGAGGGAGAAGCAGGATGTAACAATGCCTGCCAAGATGCGTTATCAGGGCAACCTTCATCCTGTAACTCAGATGAGAGAGACTCTTATAGACATCTTCGCGGGAATGGGCTTTGAGATTTACGAGGGCACTGAGATTGAGAACGATTACTACAATTTCACAGCTCTTAATACACCTGCCGATCATCCGGCAAGAGATATGCAGGATACTTTCTATTTAAGTCCTGAGTTTCTCCTAAGAACCCAGACTTCATCAGGTCAGATCCATGTTATGGAGAACAAGAAGCCCCCGATCAAGATTCTTTCACCCGGTAAGGTTTTCCGTTCAGATGATGATGCAACTCATTCACCTATGTTCTCACAGATGGAAGGCCTTGTAGTTGATAAGAATGTTACACTCTGTGACCTTAAGGGCGCTCTGGAGACATTTGCTCAGAAAATCTTCGGCGAAGGAACCACAACAAGGCTTCGTCCCTCATATTTCCCTTTTACCGAGCCTTCGGTAGAGGTTGACTGCAGCTGCTTTGCCTGCGGCGGAAAGGGATGTAACCTCTGTAAGGGTACCGGCTGGATCGAGGTTCTCGGTGCCGGCGTAGTTAACAAGAAGGTTTTGGAGAACTGCGGAATTGACTCGGAAGAGTACAGCGGCTTTGCTTTTGGTATCGGTATCGAGCGTGCAACAATGCTCAAGTACGGCATCAACAACATCAAGCTTCTTTATGAGTCAGACCTTGATGTTCTTAAGCAGATCGATCACTACGAATAATTTAGGAGGAAACCGAAAATGTTAGTACCTTTAAGTTGGCTTAAAGATTTTGTTGATATAGATATTGAACCCAAAGAGCTTGAGAAGAAGCTTTTCGACTGTGGATTCGAAGTTGAAGAGTGCTGGGAAGTGGGAAAAGACATATCAAATGTTGTAGTCGGACAGGTTGAAACCTGCGAGGCGATTCCCGATACTCACCTTCATGCCTGTACAGTTAACGCAGGTGAGCATGGAACTTTTAAGGTTGTCTGCGGAGCAGATAACGTTCAGGCAGGAGGAAAGTATCCTCTGGCTCTCGTTGGCGCTACAGTTATTGAGACAGAGAGAGACCATGTTACTGTAATCGGTGTTGCAACCATCAAGAAGGGCAAGCTTCGCGGCTATGATTCAGAAGGTATGCTCTGCTCAGGCGTTGAGCTTGGTGTTAACGAGGATATGTATCCCGGAGCAGGCTATAACGGGCTTCTTGTATTCCCCGAGGATACAGAGGTTGGTATCGATGTTAAGCCTATCCTTGGCCTTGATGACTGGATCTTTGATGTTTCCATCACAGCAAACAGACCTGACTGCCAGAGCATTTACGGCCTTGCAAGAGAGGTTGCTGCTGCGCTTGATAAGCCTTTAAAAGAGATTGATCTTTCCTACACAGAGACAGATGTAGAAAACGAGGGATTCAGTGTAACTGTTGAAGATCCCGATCTTTGCCCCAGATACATCGGACATTATGTCTATGACGTAAAGCTTGCCGAGAGCCCTCTCTGGATGAAGAGAAGACTTGCAATGGTTGGCAATAATGCGATAAATAACATCGTTGATATTACAAACTACATCATGAGAGAGCTTGGACAGCCCATGCATGCCTTTGACGGTAACTTCCTTGAGGGCAATAAGATCGTTGTAAGACGCGCTAAGCAGGGCGAGAAGATAGTGACCCTCGATGAGAATGAGTTCGAGCTTACTACAGATAACCTTGTTATCTGCGACGGCGTAAAGCCTGTAGCTCTTGCAGGTATCATGGGAGGTCTTAACTCAGAGATCCGTGATACAACTACAACAGTCACCTTCGAAGCTGCCAAGTTCATGCGTGACAATATCCGTAAGAGTTCAAGAGCTCTCGGACAGTCTTCCGATTCATCGGCTGCCTTCTCAAAGGGTGTCTATGAGTACACTACCGTTATCGCCATGAAGAGAGCACTTCACCTTATTGAACAGCTTGGCGCAGGTAAGGTATCCAAAACTCACGTTGATATCAATACCGGAAACAGCCTTGAGAAAAAAGAGATGAAGGCTTCCATTAAGAAAGTAAACGGAGTTCTCGGAATTGAAGTTCCCGAAGATGAGATAAAGAGAATCCTTACAAACTTAAGCTTTGAGCCTGTTATTAACGGAGATGAGCTTACCATCAAAATCCCTGCATATCGTGAGGATATGGAAGATTATCCCGATATCGCAGAAGAGCTTATCCGTATGTACGGTTATGACCATGTTGAAGCTACATTCCTTAAGGATTGCAGCGTTACAGTGGGAGGAAGAAACTTAAGGCAGAAGACAGAGCTTCGTATCAAGAGAGCTCTTTGTGCTCAGGGTGCATATGAGTGCATGCATTATTCATTCTTCTCACCCAGTGACCTTGATCTTCTTGGATTTGCAGAGGATGCGCCCGAGAGAAATGCCATCAGGATCCTTAATCCCATAAATGAGGACCTGTCTCTTATGAGAACCACACTTGCAGCACAGATGATCCACGCTATTGCAAGAAACCAGAAGAAGGGAACTCTTGAGGGAAGACTGTTTGAGCTTGGAAACAGATTCGTTCCCAAGTCACTTCCTCTTACCGAATACCCCGAGGAGAAAGCTACTCTTTGCATCGGTATCTTTGGCGAAGGAGAGGACATCTTCACATTAAAGGGACTTGCACAGAATGTTGCGGATTCACTGCATGTAAGCTTTAAGTATGAAACTTCCGAAAAGACATATCTGCACCCTTACAGAACTGCAAAGATCCTGTGCGAGGGTGAGGAGGTCGGATATCTTGGACAGATCACCTATGAGATCCAGGATGAGACCGATATGAGAATTCCTGCTTATATCTGCGAGATAGATCTTTCCGTTCTTGAGAAGTGGTACGACAGGACTCCTGTATTTACTCCGCTTTCAAAGTTTGCTGTTGCTAAGCGTGACCTTGCTCTTATCATGGATAAGACAATTACCTGTGGAGAGGTTGAGGAGGCAATCTACGGTTCCTGCAAGTATGTGACCGATGTTAAGCTCTTTGACGTATACGAGGGACTTCCTATTCCTCCCACCAAGAAGAGCATGGCCTTCACAATAACCTTCACTCCAAAGGATGAAGAGCTTACAGACGAGATGATAAACGGATTTGTGGATAAGATGCTTAGAAAGCTCTCATTCACAATGGGAATCGAAATCCGCAGCTGATAAGATGATTTGATTGAAACCTCAGCAGGTGTTAAAATAGTCATTGCTCATGTTAGCAATGACTATTTTTAATTCGAAAGGAGTTTTTATGAATAGAAAAAATGCATGGACAACTTATAACCAGACCCAGCTTAAGGCTGTAGACAAGTTTGCAGATCAGTACAAGGTTTTCCTTGATAATTCCAAGACTGAGAGAGAAGCCATCGATACTATTGTCAACGAGATCGAGGCTGCAGGCTACAGAGAGCTGAACACCCTTATCGGAAGCAAGACCAAGCTTAAAAAGGGCGACAAGGTTTACTCTGTATGGATGAACAAGTCAATTGCCATGTTCCAGATCGGTTCCGATCCCATGGAAGCAGGTATGAACATCCTTGGTGCACACATTGATTCACCAAGACTTGACGTTAAGCAGAATCCTCTCTATGAGGACAGCAGCATTGCGTACCTTGATACACACTACTATGGCGGTATCAAAAAGTATCAGTATGTTGCAATGCCCCTTGCTATCCACGGCGTTATTGTTAAAACCGATGGGACCACTGTACAGCTCAATGTAGGTGAGGATGAGGATGATCCCGTATTCTTCGTATCAGATCTTCTTATCCACCTTGCTCAGGAGCAGATGGCCAAGAAGGCTTCAAATGTTATCGAGGGTGAAGCCCTTGACCTTATTGTAGGAAACAGACCCTTCGTAATCGAGAAGGATGAGAAGGAAAAGGCAGAGAAGAAGAATACCAAGCTTTCAGCCGGTGAGAAGTATGCCATCGATGCAGAGAAGGCAGAGAAGGAAGAGAGCGGCAAGGTCTCAGGAGCTGTTAAGCGCGGAATCCTGGCAATCCTTCACGACCTTTACGGTATCACTGAGGAGGACTTTATCTCAGCCGAGCTTGAGATTGTTCCTGCCGGAAAGGCTAGAGATGCCGGCTTTGACAGATCCATGATCCTTGGCTACGGCCATGACGACAGAGTATGTGCATATCCTTCAATGAGAGCCATCCTCGATGTCGGGAATGTAAAGAGAACTTCCTGCTGCATCCTTGTGGATAAGGAGGAGATCGGATCTGTAGGCGCAACAGGAATGCAGTCCAGATTCTTTGAGAATGCTGTTGCAGAGCTTATGAATCTGACCAAGGAAGGTTACAGCGATCTGGCTCTTAGAAGATGCCTTGCAAATTCCTGCATGCTTTCCTCAGATGTTAACGCCGGCTTTGATCCCAGCTACGCTTCATGCTTTGAGAAGAAGAATGCTTCCTACCTTGGAGGCGGACTTGTATTCAGCAAGTTCACAGGTTCCCGCGGCAAATCCGGTTCAAACGATGCCAACGCTGAGTTCATTGCAGAGATCAGAAAGGCTTATGAGAAGGATAAGATTGTTTATCAGACAGCAGAGCTTGGCAAGGTAGATGTTGGCGGCGGCGGAACCATCGCATACATCCTTGCCCTCTATGGCATGAACGTTATCGACGCAGGTGTTGCAGTTCTTAACATGCACGCACCGTGGGAAGCCATCAGCAAGGCAGACCTTTACGAAGCATACAGAGGATATGTATCCTTCCTTCAGAACATTGATTTCAGAAACCAGTAATTTAGAAAGATATATCAAATGAGTGAAAATACAGAAATAGGTTTAAGTACGGCAGACTACTTTTTTGACCTGCCAAAGGAGCTTATCGCCCAGGATCCCCTTGAGAGGAGAGATGAGTGCAGGCTCCTTACCATGGACAAGAAGACGGGCCATGTTGAACATCACATTTTCAGTGAGATAATAAACTACCTTGAGCCCGGTGACTGCCTTGTCCTTAATAACACCAAGGTTATTCCCGCAAGACTCCTGGGCCAGAAAGAGGGCACAGGAGCTGCGGTGGAGATCCTTCTGCTTAAGAGAAAGGAAGCAGACCTGTGGGAGTGCCTTGTAAAACCCGGCAAGAAGCTCCGCCCCGGCGCAAGAGTAAGCTTCGGTGACGGAATACTTACCGCGGAAGTAATGGATATTGTGGATGAGGGAAACCGCCTTGTCAGATTCTTTTACGAGGGAATCTGGGAGGAGGTTCTGGACAGACTTGGCGAGATGCCGCTTCCTCCCTACATCACCCACAAGCTTCAGGACAAGAACATGTATCAGACCGTCTATGCCAAATATGACGGTTCTGCAGCTGCGCCCACAGCGGGACTTCACTTCACAAATGACCTTCTTAAGAAGATAGAGGAGAAGGGCGTGGATCTTGCCTATGTTACCCTTCATGTTGGCCTTGGCACCTTCCGACCGGTAAAGGTTACCAATGTCAAAGAGCACCACATGCACTCTGAGTGGTATCAGGTAACTCAGGAGGCTGCGGATAAGATCAATAAGGCAAAAGAGACAGGACATAGAGTTATCTGTGTCGGTACCACCAGCTGCAGAACAATTGAGAGCGCAGCGGATGAGAACGGCCATCTTGAGGCCTGCAGTGATGATACATCCATCTTTATTTATCCGGGATACAGATTTAAGGTGACGGATTGCCTTATTACCAATTTCCACCTTCCCGAGTCCACACTGGTTATGCTTGTGTCGGCTCTTGCAGGAAGAGAGCATGTTCTAAGCGCCTATGAAGAGGCCATCCGGGAGAGATACAGATTCTTTTCCTTCGGTGATGCCTGCTTTTTCTATGATGAAAAGAAGTGAAAATTAGATTTTGCCATAGCATCGTGATACAATGGTTAATAGAAATCACTATTAACCAATCTTAAACGGGGGTGCATTATGGAAGATAAGAGAAAACACAAAAGGCTCCAGCTCACCGGTGAGATCATTCTCAAACAGCTGGGAGGATCAGGTGAGGCAACAGCAGCACAGATTGAGATCCATGACTGTTCAAGAGACGGTATAGGATTTACAACCGATGCTCAGCTTACTATTGGCAATAACTATGAGGCAAACCTCACTCTTTGGACCAAGGAAACTCTTCATGTCTTTGTGCAGATCGTAAGAGCATCCAAGGAAGGCAATGATTTCCATTACGGTGGAATCTTCATCGGAATGCCCGACACGGACAAGATGAGAATAGAGGTCTATGAGACCGTAGAAGATCAATTGAAAGAACAGGAAAAAAATAAATGAAAATAGCAGTAGTAGGTACAGGTTATGTGGGGCTGTCAAACTCAGTTCTTTTGTCCCAGTACAATGACGTGGTGGCTGTTGATGTGATACCCGAGAAGGTGGAGATGATCAACAATCGAAGATCACCTATTGTAGACAAGGAGCTGGAGGAGTACTTAAAGAAGGACAACTTAAGGCTTGAAGCCACACTTGATGCCTCGTACGCTTTTGAAGGAGCGGATTTTGTTATTGTTTCCACTCCTACAAATTATGATGAGAAGCTGAACTACTTCGATACTTCATCGGTGGTAAGCGTTGTGGATCAGGTACGGAAAGAGAACCCTGATGCATATATCATCATCAAGTCAACAATACCGGTAGGTTATACCGAGGAACTTTCACAGACCTACAATACAGATCACATAATGTTTTCACCGGAGTTTCTGAGGGAGGGACATGCACTTTACGATAACCTCTATCCCTCAAGGATCATCGTGGGCTATGATATTGCAAGTGCTGAAGCCGAGGAGAGGGCGCACCTGTTTGCGGACCTTCTTAAGCAGGGCGCAGTGAAGGAAAATATTGATGTTCTGTTCATGAACACCACAGAGGCTGAGTCCGTTAAGCTCTTTGCCAACACTTATCTGGCCCTTAGAGTATCATTCTTTAACGAACTTGATACCTATGCTGAGGTGAGAGGCCTTAACACCAGAAACATCATTGACGGCGTCTGTCTCGATCCCAGGATCGGAGATTTCTACAACAATCCGTCCTTTGGTTACGGCGGCTATTGCCTTCCCAAGGATACCAAGCAGCTTCTGGCCAATTACGAGGATGTTCCCAACAACCTGATAACAGCCATTGTTGATGCCAACAGGACCAGGAAGGACTTCATAGCCGACAGAATATGGGCTCTTCATCCCAAGAAGGTGGGAGTTTACAGGCTCACCATGAAGGCCGGTTCCGACAACTTCAGGCAGTCTGCTATCCAGGGTATCATGAAGAGGATCAAGTCAAGAGGAATAGAGTGCGTGGTTTACGAGCCCACACTTGATGCGGAAGACTTCTTTAACTCCAGGGTGGAGAGAAAACTTGAAACCTTCAAGAAGGAATGTGACTTCATCATCGCAAACCGCCTCACACCTGAACTTATGGATGTGGTGGATAAGGTATATACAAGGGATCTGTTTGGCAACGAATAAGGCAGGATTATGAAGGACATAATGACAGACCAGGATATTATTTCAATCAGTAATGCAATGATAAACCTCTACCGGGTAATAGTCCTGGTAGAGGATACAAGCTCTTTTTGCCATGTTTATGAATGGGAAAAAGAGCTTTCTTATTTGGCGGTAAATGACGGCGACCCATTTGCCGTACTTTGCGACAACATCTACAGAAACATACATCCCGAGGACAGGGAAGAGTTTAAGTTTTTGTCAGATCCTGACAGGATTCATGAGGTCCTTTCAAAGCAGATCCATATCTATGGGGAGTGCAGGATAAGACATGAGGACGGTAATTATTACTGGTATGGAATCACCATCTGTAACGCCAAGGCAAGAGAGTGTGCAAAGGGGCAGGAATATCTTTTCCTGATACAGGACATACATGAGAGCAAATCCAGAGAGGTAAGTGAGAATGCCCAGCTGCTCAAGACTCTTTGCAAGCTTGAGAATGAGTATCATACGCTGTTTGAGGAGAATATGACGGATTCTCTTACCGGCTGCTATAACCGCAAGGGTTTTAAGTACTATGAGACCTTTGCTCTGGAAGAGGCTAAAAAGGCAGATAAGAAGCTGTTTGTATGTGTGCTGGATCTCAATGGACTTAAATATCTCAATGATACCTACGGACATGAAGCAGGGGACACAGGAATCAGAACGGTTGCAGATGCGCTTAGGGCGTCTGTGCCGGAGGTGGCCAGGATCATAAGGACGGGCGGTGATGAACTGCTGGTGTTCGCTGCCCTTGACAGTGACAGCAGCGAACCGGAAGAGATGGGCAGGCGACTTGAGGAGTATCTGGATAATTACAACAAAACCCATGACAATCCATTCAGGGTATCTGCCAGCTACGGTTATGTATTTGAGGACATTGATGAGAATGTTGACAGCCTTGAGAAATACATTCAGACAGCAGATGAGAAGATGTACGAGATGAAGGAGAAGACCGATCCGTATAAGCGGTAAAGGTGGTGTTTTCATTAAACAATATCGTGTCACCGGAATATAAAAATAAATGCCTTCCCCGGGCAGGGGAAGGCATTTATTATCACAATAATCCCTGCAGATCTTTAAAGAAACTGGGATAGGATATTCCAACGCACTCATCGCCGATGATCCTTGTGGTGCCTTCGGCAGCCAGAGCAGCAATGGCAAAACTCATGGCCAGGCGGTGATCGTCGTGGGAATTGATATCTGCACCCTTAAGGGGATTACCTCCCCGGATGATCATTCCGTCTTCGGTAGCTTCTATATCACAACCCATAGCTCTAAGCCCGTCTACAACGGTATCGATGCGGTTGGACTCTTTGATCTTGAGTTCGGCGGCATCTTTTATTATGGTCTCGCAGTCCATGGTGGCTGCAAGTACGGCAACAACGGGAAGCTCATCGATCATGGTGGGAATTTCCTTGCCGCCTATAACAAACTGATGATTCTCGTTGCCGTGAAGCTCTGAGTATTTTACCAGGATATCTGCCTTGGGCTCAGAAGTTTCATCAACATTTTCAAGGGTGATGTCTGCACCCATCTGTTTTAATACTGAGATGATTCCGGCTCTGGTCTTATTGATGCCGACATTTCTTATGAGGATTTCGGATCCCGGAACAATAAGGGCTGCTGCGATAAAGTAAGCGGCAGAAGAGATGTCTCCGGGAACGTTTATCTTGCGGCCTGTAAGGGGCATTCCAGGATGAAGGATAGCCACGGCGCTTCCGTCTCTTGCAACTTCGTTATGAATGTCTGCGCCAAAGGCGGAGAGCATTATCTCAGTGTGATTTCTTGAAAGAGCCGGTTCGTAGACCACGCTGTCACCTTCTGCGTAAAGACCTGCCAGCATGATGCAGGATTTAACCTGGGCAGAAGCCACGGGATTTCTGTAGTTGATTCCATGAAGCGCCTTGCCGCCTTTGAAGCTTAAGGGCGCGCAGTCATTGCCCATAACGGAGGTTACATCGGCTCCCATGCCGGTGAGGGGAGTGATGATCCTCTTCATGGGTCTTTTCTCGATGGATCTGTCCCCGGTGATCATACTGTCAAAGGGCTGCGCAGCAAGGATTCCTGACATGAGCCTTGTGGTGGTGCCGCTGTTCCCTGTGTAAAGAGTGGTGGTGGGAGCAGTGAAGCTGTGAAGCCCCTTACCATGCACTGTGATAGTGGGAACACCGTTGGTAGGGCGAACCGCATGATCGATATAAACTCCCAGCTTTCTGAAACAGTCTATGGTGGAAAGGCAGTCTGCGCTGTTCAAAAAGCCCGTTACCTCTGTAGTGCCTTCAGCCAGAGCACCGAACATGATGCTTCTGTGGGAGATGGACTTGTCTCCCGGTACGAAAATATCCCCCTTAAGCGGATGGGTTGCTTTTTCCAAAGCAATCATACAAAACCTCCAATGTAAATCCTCAGGTATTTCTTGAGTAGCAGTTGTATCCGTTATCTGTAAGGACCTTGTTGGCCTTATCAAGTCCTTCTCTGTCGTGAAGCTCAATCCTTAAGGTTCCGCGCTCGTACTCTCTGTTGTGTACGATTCCGATGTTCTTGATGTTGATATTGTTATCAGACAAAAGAACCGCCACCTTAGCCAGGTTACCGGGCCTGTCGTCGATATCTACGCGAATATCGTAGACGGTTTTCAAAGGCCCCCGGGCCATATCGGTAAAGCTTTCTCTGTACTGCCTTGCCAGAGTGAAGAAATCCAGTATCTTATCTTCATCATGCTCATCAATGGCCAGTTTGATCTCAAAAAGAGAATCGATGTATTTGCCAAGAAGCTCCGAGATATTGTCGGAGTTGGTGTTGCAGATCTGATTCCACATCACGGGAGAGGAAGAGGAAATCCTTGTAATATCCTTAAATCCGCCTGCCGCAATGGTTTTCATCAGCTGATCCTCTGAGTCATTGTCATGTACCAGATTGACAAGTGAAGCCGATATGACATGAGGAACGTGACTTATGGCTGCCGTGATGTAATCGTGCTGAAGATAGGGGACAATGAGAGGAATGGCACCAAGGCTTTTTACCAGCTCTTCGTAGTCCTTAAGGCGCTCATCTTCGGTGTCCTCAGTTTTGGTAATGATATAGTAGGCATTCTCAAGGAGCTTCGCCTTCGAATTGCCAAAACCTATGCGCTCGGTTCCCGCCATGGGGTGGCCGCCGATGAACTGACGGGTGAGCCCCAGCTCTTTTACCAGCTCATGGATCCCGGTCTTTACACTGCCGATATCTGTGACGGTGGTGTGGGGATCAAGAAAAGGAACAAGCATCTTAAGGTTCTCGTTATTGATCTCAACCGGCGCACAAAGAAAAATGTAGTCGCAGCCGGTAAATTCAGGCCCGATGGAATACAGGGGCATGTCGATTATCTTCTCTTCAAAGGCTGAATCCACAGTCTCTTTGTGAGGCGTATATGCGATGATCTTGGAATCCGGGGAAAAGAGCCTGATAGCGCGGGCAATTGATCCTCCGATGAGTCCAAGACCTATAAAACCGTAGGTTTTAGATTCCATTATTGAAAAAATCTCCCTGTTTAAAGTAAAGTCTCATGCAACACTATATCACTTTAATGTACGAAAATCAACGCTTTGAGCAGGAAATATAAGCACAATTATATTTGTGCAAAACGTCCGTTTTTACTTGTTTTAAAAGCGGTTTTTTAGTAAAATGGTTATATGATTTTCTTGGGGAGCTGTAACAAATCTTATACAAAATTCCCAAATACATCCAAACTGGAGGACTAGATATGAACGTTTACACGACAGACAAGATCAGAAACGTAGTACTGTTGGGGCATGGCGGCGCAGGAAAGACCACTCTTGCCGAAGCTATGGCATACCTTGCAGGCATCACATCCCGTATGGGAAAAGTTGAGGATGGCAACACTCTGAGCGATTTCGATAAGGAAGAGCAGAAGAGAGGCATTTCCATCAGCACATCAACTATTCCTCTTGAGTGGGACGGACATAAGATCAACCTGCTTGATACTCCCGGCTTCTTTGATTTTGTCGGTGAAGTAGAAGAGGCCATCAGCGTTGCTGATGCAGCCATCATTGTTGTTTCAGGTAAGGCAGGAATCGAAGTCGGAACAGAGAGAGCATGGGATCTTTGTGAGAAGTACAAGATTCCCCGTATGTTCTTTGTTTCCGATATGGATATAGATGACGTATCTTACAGACAGGTTGTTCAGGATCTGACAGACAAGTACGGCAAGAAGATGGCTCCTTTCAATCTCCCTATCCGTGAGAATGAGAAGTTTGTCGGATATGTTAACGTAATCCAGGAGAAGGGCTTCAGATGGGAAGGCAAGCAGGTTGTTGAGTGTCCTGTTCCCGAGTACAACGAAGCTAACCTCAAGCTCTTCAGAGATACTCTTATTGAGACTGTTGCTGAGACATCTGAGGAGTTCATGGACAGATACTTCAACGGAGATACATTCTCAGAGGCTGAGATCAGAGCAGCTGCCCGCAGCAATGTTTGTGACTGCTCAATCGTTCCCATCGAGATGGGTTCTTCCACACTGTGCCAGGGTATCTACACTCTGCTTGATGATATCGTAAAATATATGCCCAGCCCAGAGAACCGCAAGATGGCCGGTATCAATACAAATACCAATGAGATCTTTGAGGCTGATTTCGATTTCTCAAAGCCCAAGACAGCATTTGTATTCAAGACCATGATCGATCCCTTCATCGGTAAGTATTCACTTATCAAGGTTCGTTCAGGTGTCCTTAAGCCCGATGATCAGATGTTCATCGCCGGCAAGGATCAGGATGTCAAGATCGGTAAGCTCTACATCCTTCAGGGCAACAAGGCTATCGAAGTTCCCGAGCTCCACGCCGGAGATCTTGGCGCTCTTCAGAAGCTTGATATTTCAACAGGTGATACCCTTTCAACCAAGGCTAATCCTGTAACCTATGCTAAGATGGATATTTCACAGCCTTACACCTACATGAGATATCATGCACAGAATAAGGCTGATATCGACAAGATCGCTCAGTCACTGGCTAAGCTCTCAGCTGAGGATCAGACCCTTAAGGTTGTCAACGATGCCGAGAACCGTCAGACTCTGCTCTATGGTATGGGCGACATGCATCTTGAAGTTGTTCAGAGCAAGCTCAAGAGCGTTTACAAGGTTGACATCGACCTCACCAAGCCCAAGGTTGCTTTCAGAGAGACGATCCGCAAGAACTCTGATGTTGAGTACAAGTACAAGAAGCAGACCGGCGGACACGGACAGTATGGTCACGTTAAGATGCGCTTCGAGCCTTCAGGCGATCCTTTAACTCCTTATGTATTTGAGCAGGAGGTTGTAGGCGGAGCAGTTCCCAAGAATTACTTCCCTGCTGTTGAAAAGGGTCTTACAGAGTCAGTTCAGAGAGGACCTCTGGCAGCTTACCCTGTTGTAGGCGTTAAGGCTACTCTTTACGACGGATCATATCACCCTGTAGATTCCTCTGAAATGGCCTTCAAGGTTGCAGCATCAGGTGCCTTCAAGAAGGGCTTCATGGAAGCAGGACCTGTTCTTCTTGAGCCCATTGTATCCCTTAAGGTTACTGTTCCGGACAACTTCACCGGTGACGTAATGGGAGATCTTAACAAGAGAAGAGGACGTGTTCTTGGAATGAATCCTTCCCTTACCGGCAAGCAGGTGATCGAGGCTGAGGTTCCCATGATGGAACTTTACGGATATTGCACACAGCTTCGCTCCATGACAGGCGGAAGCGGCGATTTCGAGTATGAGTTCGTAAGATATGAGCAGGCTCCTTCAGATGTTCAGGCCAAGGAAGTTGAAGCCAGAAAAGACAAGGTTGCTGCTGCCAACGCAGAAGAGTAATATATACGGTTTTTCAAACTCCCCCGGGTACCTTCGGGGGAGTTTTTTTACGCTCGAATAAGGCAGGAAAACAGTAAAATTTATAGTCATTTTATTATTAAATATACGCTTTTGTGATAACATTATGATATGCGGGAAGAGATGTTTTTAAATTATAATTATATAGGAGAAGCGGCAAGCCTTCTTTTGGGTTGCCTTCTTATGTTTGTCATGCTGTATACAAGGCCCAAAAAGACCTATGTGTACAGATATGTTTTTACTGGAACCATCTGGTCCATAGCAGCCAGCATCCTTCAGATCCTGATAATCATCATCGCCAACAGACCCGGGATTCTTTACAACAGCAAGCTGTTCCCGGTACTTCTTCTTGTATATCTTTTAGTCTATAATGGGGTTCTTTACTTTATCTTTTCCTATGTCAATATGATGTCCCTTGCCAGACGCAGGCAGCGAAGGGAATTTTTGCTGATGTACATTGTCCTGTCGGCTATCTATATTACTGCGCTGATTTTCCGTATGGCCTCAGGCAGTTTCTACACGGTCTATCTTGAATATGTCGATATATTCGGATTTGTCAGGTTTTACTGCATAGCCGGTATCATCTGTGCTGCAGTATGCTTCTATGCCACTGTTACAAATAAGCACCATATTTCCAGAGTAATCTGGGATACGGTATGCATCTTTGTTCCGGTGGAGATTGCAGTACTGCTGATGCAGATCTGGGCAGTGAGGTACTATCATGCGGTATTTGCAGGTATGACTCATTCGGCAATACTCCTTCTGGCGTTTCTTTTATTCCACAATATTCCTTATGACGAAGAATCGGGATGCGAGAGCCAGAATGCTCTTGATGAGTTCATTAAGAAGACCATAGGGAAAAGAGATTTCTATCTGGTATTTACCGAATTTAAACTCCCCTCGGTTGAGAATCTCATAAACGAAGGGGATATTCAGATAGTGGGCATCAATGCATGTCGCTCCATAGAAGCAATCAGTAATAAGGTAAGACTCTTCAGACTCTCGGATGATAAATTTGTCAATCTCATAGATGTTCCGGATGAGAAGACTGCTCTTGGTATGGCTAATCAGATAAGAGGTGTCTTTGACAGGGTTAAAACGGAGCTGAAGGTTCCTTTCAATTATGTCATCATTACCGGAAAGGTTGATAAGGAACTTAAGGACCCTGTAAAGATAAGACAGTTCTATGAATATATTGCCGGTAAATTCGACGGCAAGAACAACAGCTATTACTATGTGGCAGGCGCCAAGGACTATGAAGATTTTGCGGGTATATTTGAAGTCACCGCTTCGCTGAAAGATATCAGGAACAGGATGGATTACAACGATGAAAGAGTTGTTGTCTATGCACAGCCTATTTACAGCGTAGATTCAGACTCCTTCAGAGTGGCGGAAGCGCTGATGAGACTGAAGATAGGAGATAAGATCTATTCTCCGGATAAATTCATTCCCATTGCGGAAAAAAGCGGCTGCATACATGCACTGAGCTGTATAATGCTGGACAAGATATGCAGAGTGGTACAGGATCTGGAAAAATATTACGAGTTTGATGCCATCTCCATTAATATTTCCTCCAAGGAATTGTCCAGTCAGGAAATGGATACTGACTTTTTGGATATAATCGATAAGTATGATTTTGATGTTTCCAAGATCAGGATGGAGATAACGGAATCCGCCATGTTCGAGGATCAGAGTGCTGCGGCAGACAATATGGCAATCCTTGACAGAGCCGGAATCCAGCTGTACCTCGATGATTTCGGAACCGGTTATTCATCCTTTGAGAGAGTTATGGACTGTCCCGTTAAGACCATTAAGTTTGATAAAACTCTGCTGTACAAATCTCTTGATGATGACAGGATGGATGACATTCTTTCCTACATGATAGAAGTTTTCAAGAAGAATGGATTTGTAACACTGGTTGAAGGCGTTGAGGACGAGAATCAGAGCAGGTATTCTGTGGAGAGAGGATTTGATTTCATCCAGGGCTATCATTACGCAAAGCCCGAGCCTATCGAGGAACTGAAGAAATACTTTACAAGAAAAAGTAATTTTTAAAATATGCTGATAATTTTCAAAGCCGGCTTTTCGAAAATGAAGAGCCGGCTTATTTTTATACAAAGTCAGTAAATATGCCGCCTTGACACTTACGGTATGATTGTATACAATTATGCAAGAAATACAATTTCGAAGATTGTGAGGTTGGTCATGAGCGAGTCAAGTACATTCCAAAATCGTCCGGTGACGATGAATGACAAGAATAATCTTCTTCAGATTGAAGAGCATATGTATATTCTTGATGATGTTGAAAAGCCGAACGTATTCAGAAACATGTTCCCCTACGAGGAAGTTCCCAAGATTCCCTTTAACGACAGGATCGTTCCCCATAACATGCCTAAGGATATCTGGATAACCGATACCACCTTCAGGGACGGTCAGCAGTCCAGAGCTCCTTATACCACCAAGCAGATCGTGGATATATACGACATGCTTCATAAGCTTGGCGGCCCTAACGGCATGATAAGGCAGAGTGAGTTTTTCCTGTACAGCAAAAGTGACAGGGATGCTGTCTATAAATGTATGGAGAGGGGCTATGAATTCCCTGAGGTAACAAGCTGGATCAGAGCCAGTGAAGAGGACTTCAAGCTGGTCAAAGAGATCGGAATGAAGGAGACGGGTATTCTGGTCAGCTGCTCAGACTACCACATTTTTCTTAAACTTAAGATGACAAGACGTCAGGCCCTTGAACATTATCTTTCTATTGTAAGGGCATGTCTTGAGGAGGGCATCAGCCCCAGGTGTCATCTTGAGGATATAACGAGAGCGGATATTTACGGCTTTGTTGTTCCTTTCTGTGTGGAACTTATGAAGCTCAAAGATGAATATAAGATACCTATCAAGGTAAGAGCCTGCGACACCATGGGATACGGGGTTAACTTCTCCGGTGCTGTTATTCCCAGAAGTGTGCAGGGTATTATCTACGCTATTAATACCAACGCAGGTGTACCCAGTGAACTTATCGAGTGGCACGGTCATAATGATTTCTACAAGGCAGTTACCAACTCTACTACAGCCTGGCTGTATGGCTGCTGCTCGGTTAATACATCCCTGTTCGGTATCGGTGAGAGAACAGGTAACACGCCTCTTGAAGCCATGGTATTTGAGTATGCTCAGCTTAAGGGCCATCTTAACGGAATGGACACCAAGGTTATCACAGAGCTTGCTGAGTATTATGAGAAAGAGGTTGGCTTTACGGTGCCCGCCAACACACCTTTTGTTGGCAAGAACTTTAATGTAACAAGAGCCGGAATCCACGCAGACGGACTTCTTAAGAATGAGGAGATATACAATATCTTCGATACAGAGAAATTCCTGGGAAGGCCTCCTGTCAGTGCGGTTTCAAACACATCAGGGCTTGCAGGAATTGCCCACTGGATCAACATCCACTACAAACTTAAGGATGAACATGCCCTTACCAAGCAGTCTCCTTTGGTAACCAGGATCAAGGAGTGGGTTGATGCAGAATATGCCGGCGGAAGAGTAACCGTCATGACTGATAAAGAGCTTGTCCGTGAGATAGAGAAAGTGGGAAGCGAGCTTGGCATCCGTGTACAGGAAGGAGAGGTCATTAACGTAAAATGACCGCGCAGATTATGGAAAATCGAGATTTAAAGCAGGAAGTAACCGATAAGTATTCCCTCAGAGGAAGAGTGTTCCACAGGATCCGTGAGGATATCCTCAACGGCAAATACAAGGATCATGAGGAACTTAAGGAGGTTGCCATCGGCCAGGAACTGGGAGTTTCCAGAACCCCGGTACGAGAGGCCTTCAGACAGCTGGAGCTGGAGGGACTTATTCAGATAATTCCCAACAGAGGAGCTTACGTCACAGGCATCAAGGTCAAAGATATCGAGGATATCTATATGATCAGATCAAAGCTTGAGGGACTTTGCGCCAGATGGGCCTGCGAGCATATTACAGAGGAACAGCTTGAAGAGATGGAGGAGAATATTTATCTGGCCGAATTCCACGCTGCAAGAGGTCACATGGAGCAGATGGCAGAGCTGGATAACCGTTTCCACACCATTCTCTATGAGTCATGTAATTCCAAGATGCTTGAGCATCTTTTAAAGGACTACCATCAGTATGTGTGGAGAGTAAGACAGAAGACTCTTTCCAGCAGCAGAGGTGCGGTTTCCAATGTTGAACACAAGTACATCATGGAAGCCATCAAGGAGAAGAATCCGGACAAGGCTGAGGAGCTGGCCAATCAGCATATGATCAACGCCTTTGAGAACATGGTGGACAACGGACTTCTTGAAATGTTTGATTAAATCAGTCTTTATATATAAAGCGCAGAAAGGAATAACTTATGAGCAAGATTCAGATGACAACCCCCATTGTTGAAATGGACGGAGATGAGATGACAAGAGTACTGTGGCAGATGATCAAGGATAAGCTGATACTGCCTTACATAGATCTTAAGAGCGAGTATTATGATCTTGGCCTTAAGAAAAGAGATGAGACCGACGATCAGATAACCGTGGACAGTGCCAATGCCACCTTGAAGTACGGGGTTGCCGTTAAGTGTGCCACAATTACTCCCAACAATGAGCGTGTTGAGGAGTACGGACTCAAGAAGATGTGGAAGAGCCCCAACGGCACCATCAGAGCTATCCTTGACGGAACAGTGTTCAGAACTCCCATTATGGTAAAGGGTATAGAGCCCAATGTAAGGACCTGGACAAGTCCCATAACACTTGCAAGACATGCCTATGGTGATGTATATAAGAATGTAGAGATAAGAGTTCCCGGCCCCGGCAAAGCAGAGCTTCTTTTTACCGGTGAAGACGGAACAGAGATAAGAAAGACCATACACGAGTTTGATGAGCCCGGTATCATACAGGGCGTACACAACAAGGATTCATCAATCAGGAGTTTTGCGAGAGCCTGCTTCAAGTATGCTCTTTCCGAGAAAAAAGAGCTGTGGCTTGGAACCAAGGATACCATCAGCAAGACCTACGACAGAAGATTCCGCGAGATCTTTGATGAAGTCTTTGAGGCGGAGTTTAAGGAGGAGTTTGAGAAGGCAGGGATCACCTACTTCTACACTCTTATTGATGATGCCGTAGCCAGAGTTATGAAGTCCAAAGGCGGCTTTATCTGGGCCTGCAAAAATTATGATGGCGATGTTATGAGCGATATGGTATCATCAGCTTTTGGATCACTTGCCATGATGACTTCCGTTCTTGTTTCTCCTACAGGAGTATATGAGTACGAAGCCGCTCACGGTACAGTGCAGAGACATTATTACAAGTATCTGAAGGGAGAGCCCACATCCACCAATCCTGTGGCTACAATTTTTGCCTGGACAGGAGCCCTCAGAAAGAGGGGTGAACTTGATGGAATTCAGGGTCTTTGCGACTGGGCAGATAAAATGGAGAAGGCAACACTTTCCGTTATCGAATCAGGCCGCATGACAGGAGACCTGGCTCTTATCACTTCACTTCCCAATCCGGTAAAGCTTGGAAGCGAAGAGTTTTTGGATGCTATCGCAGAAGAATTTGGAGCATGTTAAATGATTCTTTCGATTCACGGAGTAACTAAAAGTTTTGATGGAAAGGACATCCTCAGGGATGCCTCTTTTCATGTGGAAAATAATGAAAAAGTAGCCATTGTGGGCATTAATGGAGCGGGGAAAACCACACTCCTTAAGCTCATTATAGGGGAACTTTCAGCAGACGAAGGCGAGATCACTTTTTCCAAGGATGTTACCTTTGGTTACCTTGCCCAGAATCAGAATATAGACAGCAGCAACACAATCTACGAAGAACTCAAAGAGGTCAAAAGAGATGTCATCGACCTTGAGGAGGGCATCAGAGCCGCAGAAGAGGATATGAAGCATCTTCAGGGAGAAGCTCTTGAACAGCTCCTCAACAGATACACCGCCATGAGCGAAGAGTTCAAGCACAAGGAAGGCTATGCCTGGAAGAGCCAGGTGCTGGGAGTTGCCAGAGGTCTTGGCTTTGCCGATGAGGAACTTGATAAGAGCATTGCCACGTTATCAGGCGGCCAGAAGACCCGTGTGGCTCTGGGCAAGCTTCTTTTGCAGAATCCGGATCTTATCATCCTGGACGAGCCCACAAACCATCTTGATATGAGTGCCATCAGATGGCTTGAAAATTATCTTCTTAACTATAAGGGTGCGGTTATGATCGTATCCCATGACAGATATTTCCTGGATAAGATCACTGACAAGGTCATTGAGGTGGAGAACTGCAGAGTATCCTCCTTTACAGGCAATTACAGTGCCTATGCTGTCAAGAAGGAGCAGAAGCGTGCCATTGAATGGAACGCCTATATCAAGCAGCGGGCAGAGATCAAGCACCAGGAAGAGGTTATTGCCAAGCTTAAATCCTTCAACAGGGAGAAATCCATCAAAAGAGCTGAGAGCCGCGAGAAGATGCTGGATAAGATTGAGGTCCTGGATAAACCCATGGATGTCAACGACAGCATGAAGATCACTTTAAAACCCATTTGTGAGAGCGGCAATGACGTACTTACCGTAGAGGGACTTGCAAAGTCCTTTGGAAGTGAAAATCTCTTTTCCGGCCTTGGATTTGAGATCAAAAAAGGTGAGCACGTGGCCATTATTGGCGATAACGGAACCGGGAAAACCACACTTCTTAAGATAATAAACAAAGCAGAGAGAATGGATGAAGGCACCATTACACTGGGTGCCAAGGTTCAGATCGGTTATTACGATCAGGAGCACCATGTGCTTCACGACGAGAAGACTCTTTTCCAGGAGATTTCCGACGCCTATCCGACTCTTAACAATACTGAGATCCGCAACACCCTTGCGGCATTTCTTTTCACCGGAGAGGACGTATTTAAGCGCATCGGCGACCTTTCGGGAGGAGAGAAGGGAAGGGTAAGTCTTGCGAAGCTCATGCTCTCGGATGCAAACTTCCTCATCCTGGATGAGCCTACAAACCATCTGGATATCACCAGCAAAGAGATACTGGAGAGTGCCATCGCAGGTTATGAGGGCACTGTTCTGTATGTGAGTCATGACCGCTACTTTATCAATAAGACTGCCACAAGGATACTGGACCTTACAGGGGGCCAGCTGGTTAACTATATCGGCAATTATGACTACTACATGGAGCATGTGGACGAGAGGATGCAAAGGCTCCTTGGAGGGGCTGACGCCGAAACTGCAGGCGGAAGGACCACCGGCACAAGGATAGGTACTGTAGCAGGTACATCATCTTCTGATAAGAATTCTGACGGTGCTCTTGACTGGAAGGCCCAGAAGGAAGCCCAGGCCAAAAAGAGAAAGCAGGAAGCTGCTCTTAAGAAGTGCGAAGAAGAGATTGCAAAGCTTGAAGAAAGAGACGGACAGATAACGCAGGAGCTTTCGGATCCTTCTGTGGGAACCGATCTTGGCAGGCTCAGAAAGCTTACAGATGAGCAGAATGAGATAAGCGAAAGACTGTCAGAACTGTACGATCAGTGGGAGTTATTGTCTGAAGAGGGCTGAAAAGCCTGTAATATAAGTTGACCAATTCAGACTGTAAAGCTATAATGAATTGGATTCGAATTGTAAATTCTGCGAGGATATTGCCTTGAACAGTTTATATATACCATTTTTGTGGGAGCTTCTGTTTGTTCTTGCCACAATAGTCTTTCCCAAGGATACATTTTATCTGTTCTTCGTATTCTATCTGGGACTTCTGTACTATTTTTACTTTTTTTACAAACAGTTTTCGTTCCGCAAACTCTATAAGAATCTTGGAAGAATAGTAACCTTCTGGATACCGGTGCTGCTTACCTTTGTGGGGATGTATCTGGCCAATTATATCAGGCTGCATCTTTTCCCTGAGATATTTGACATCACCAAGGACGGAACGGTTTCTATAATCTACCACAACGATCTCTTTCCAACACTGTTATATGCACTGATGATGATAGTTCTCAAGCCTGTGGCTGAGGAGCTGTTTTTCAGGAAGGCAATGATCAAGTTCGGAAGCAAGAAGAAGGTATTTGCCTTCACGCTCCTGAGCCTTATTTTGTGTGCCCTTTCAAGAGCTCACGGACTTCTGGGAATCGCTGAGTGGATGCTTATGGCACTGCCTGTGACTATTGCTTATGTTGCCACCAGAAACATCTATATTTCCCTTATGGCTCATGTTCTTTTTGAATTCTTTGACAATATCTATTCAGTTGTGTATACTATCGTGAGGATATTCAATAGATAAACTTTTTTTAAAACCAGTTGATTTTTTTTATTTATTGATGTATTTTGTCTATATACACAAGATTTTTTTGTTATGTTCTTTAAACACACGCATTTTTGATGCAGTCGTTTATTAATCCCAAGAGATGATAATAGCAAGACATAATAAGTAATACAGACCGGCGCCGGGGATTGTTTGGCGCAGAATGGAGTAAATTTGAGAGAGAAGTACGAGACACTAAAACTTAACGACCTCAGAGACATTGCCAAAAAGCGTGGCATTAAGGGTGCAACATCCATGAAGAAGGCAGAGATCATTGATCTTATGTGCGAGCTGGATGAGAAGGAAGCCAAGGAAAAAGAGGCTGCCAAAGCTCCCGCCAAGCCTGCTAAAAAGAGCGAGAACGCAGAGGAGAAGCCTGCTAAGCCCGCCGGCAGAAAAAAGAAGATCGTTGTGACCACCGGTAATGCAGCACCTGCACCTGCTGCCTCAGAGGAGAAGCCGGAGAAGGCTCCTTCAGAGGAGAAAAAGCCTGCTCCCGCAGCCAAAGAAGAGGCTGAGGATGAGGAGTTTGACGGCGATGTTGCTTCAGGTATCCTTGAAGTAATGCAGGATGGTTACGGATTCATCAGATGCGAGAATTATCTCCCCGGTGAAAACGACGTTTATGTTGCTCCCAGCGTTATCAGAAGATTCAACTTAAAGACAGGAGATATCCTTAAGGGATTTTCAAGAGCCAAGAAGGAAACAGATAAATTTGCCGCTCTTGCAAAGCTTGATTCCGTTAATGGCTTCAAGCCAGAGGTGGCTGCCGGAAGATGGGATTTTGAGAAGATGACTCCCGTATTCCCTGACAGCAAGATCGTTCTTGAGCAGCCCGGATGCTCCGTTGCCATGAGAATTATGGATCTGATGTGCCCTATCGGTAAGGGACAGAGAGGAATGATCGTATCTCCTCCCAAGGCCGGTAAGACAACACTTCTTAAGGAAGTGGCTAAGTCAATCCTTAAAAACAGCAGAGATATCCATCTCATCATCCTTCTTATCGATGAGAGACCAGAGGAAGTAACAGATATCAAGGAGTCAATTGAGGGACCTAATGCAGAGGTTATCTATTCAACCTTCGATGAGCTTCCCGAGCATCACAAGAGAGTTGCTGAGATGGTTATAGAGAGAGCCAAGAGACTGGTTGAGCATGGCAAGGATGTATGTATCCTCCTTGATTCCATCACCAGACTTACAAGAGCCTACAACCTGGTAGTTCCTCCTTCAGGAAGAACACTTTCCGGTGGTCTTGACCCTGCCGCTCTTCATATGCCCAAGAGATTCTTCGGTGCAGCAAGAAACATGAGAGAGGGCGGAAGCCTTACAATCCTTGCAACTGCACTTATTGAGACGGGATCCAAGATGGATGATGTCATCTACGAGGAATTCAAGGGAACAGGTAACATGGAAATGGTTCTCGACAGGAAACTTCAGGAAAAGAGAATTTTCCCTGCCATCAACATTCCCAAGTCCAGTACCAGAAGAGAAGATCTTCTGCTTAACGCAGAGGAGCTTGCCGCTATTAACAGTCTTAGAAAGGGCTTTAACGGCATGAAGGCTGACGATGCGGTAGACCAGTGCATCAACCTCTTCTCCAAGACCCGCAACAATGTTGAGTTTGTTCGTATGGTTGAGAAACAGATCAGATTCTGATAAAAATAAGAAAGAAAACATAAGGACGGGGTTAGCGGGCCATATGCATGGACCACTAACCCCGTCCCTTAGTTTTTTATACATCTCTCAGATCAAGAAGATTTTCTATTTCTTTGGCCTGTTTTGCCATCTTTTCATCTCTGCGCTGCTCACGAAGAGTTTTACCCGGCTGTGGTGATGAGGGGCCTGCCCCGGAAGATGAAGGAGTAATGGTGATGGTAGTGGGCTTTTCCGGAATGAGATCCTTGGCAAGATCTTCCTCCACTTCCATGATCTGCTGCTCCTGTGAAATATCGGGATTGAGTGAGGTTTCCGGAGCCTTGTCCAGCTCGGTCTGGGTTTCTTTTTTCTTGGAAGACAGAAGACCGATAAGGTCGACATTCAGGTTGGAAATGCTGCATCCTACCGCTTCCTTGCCCTGAACTTCAAATTTGCGGACAACCATGGTGGTTATCTCATAGTTATGTAGGGTGGCTCCGTATCTGAACATTACATTGAGAGTATCCCCTACCTTGAGCTTGGTTCCCCGCTCTAAGACAAGTGAGATGCCTCTCATGGAAATATCGTGAACAAGACAGTTCTTAAGATCCTGATTATTGCCGTTTATGGACATAAGACCAAGCTTTTCAATGTAAAAACGCTCGGCTTTTCTGGTGTTCTCAGGTTCAAGCTTTGAAGAACTGCGAATCAGGTGGAAATTGCCGTAACGGGTCTTGACCGGGGTGATGGTGGTGGCCATGAACTTATAGACCCTGCCGTCCCGCTTGTTGCGGATCTCAACATTGGAGGGCTCCAGGAACTGCATGTATTTCCCGAAATATTCCATTGGTTTAACAAGAAGACCGGCTGACACGCCGAAAATAGCCTCGGTCAGAAGAACGATACCGTGGTCATTGATTGAAGCATGGATCTTAACTTCGGAGCCGTTTGAAATATCGTTGACATTCATAAGATTTCTCCCCCGTTGCATGACTCTAAGTTTATGATATACTACAAAATAGAAAAAATCCAGATAATATCTGGAAGGAGAACACCCATGATAAAAGAGAATCTTGAATTTGTTGAGGAGAACATACTCCAGGCCTGTGAAAAGGCAGGCAGGGACAGGTCTGAGGTGACACTCATTGCTGTCAGCAAGACGAAACCGGTGAGCGATATTCGAAAGGCCATGGAATGCGGCATAAGGACCTTTGGCGAGAATAAGGTCCAGGAGATCAAGGATAAGACAGAGGAGATCACAGAGCCTCTTAACTGGCATATGATAGGACATCTGCAGGCCAATAAGGTCAAATATCTTCCGGGAAGGGTCTGTATGATCCATTCCGTGGATAACAGAAAGCTGGCAGATGAAATAGAGAAACAGTTCGCCAAAACGGATACCGTTATAGATGTCCTTATAGAAGTGAATATGGCGGCAGAGGACACCAAGTTTGGTATTACTCCCGAGGAAACACCGGATTTCGTAAAAGAGATAAGCACTCTTCCTCATTTGAACATAAGAGGGCTTATGACGATTGCGCCTTATACTGAAGATCCGGAGAGCAACAGAGTCTTTTTCCGGGGGCTTAGAGAACTGAAGAACAAAATAAACGGGATGGGTATACCCAATGTCAACATGGACACGCTTTCCATGGGAATGACGGGAGACTATCAGGTGGCAATAGAAGAGGGAGCGACTTTCGTAAGAGTCGGTACCGGTATTTTCGGAGAGAGGGATTATTCTAAAGTACAGTAGTTCCAAAATCTTAAATAAATATAAACGAATTTACACTAAAAAAGCCAGATAGTATAATAAATTTATACTGTTTGGCTTATCTGTTTTTTTCATGGGAAGGGGATTCATGTTAAAAACTGTACCCTTATCTAAAAACCTATCCTTGGATCAGCTGAATCACCTGATCGACACAGGTCATGTATTTGTGACGCCCTTTGGGCTCAACAGGACCTGCTATATTGTGGTGAACCATAAGCCGTTTATGGTCATCGCCACTGACGTGTCTGTGAGGGGAGTGCAGCTTTCGGGTTCATGGTATACCTGGGAAGAAGTGGAAGCCATGGGCGGTGTTTATGATTCGGAATTTGAAGCTTTAAAGGCTATTGCCGGCGGAGCTTGACATAAAGCTATTCTTTTGGAGGTCGCTACTTTGAGCTATGCTTTTTACTATATCCAGGCACATATAGCCTGTATCTGTCTTCTGTGTATCATCATGCTGAAGATCAGAAAGAGTATTAACAAGGAATTGTCCCTTGTGTGCCTTGGAAATCTTGTGGTTATTCTGGCACTTTACTTTGTGGCAGAAATATTCTGGGCGCTGGTAGACAGTAATACCATAGAGTCAACCAGGTCAATGCTGTATCTGTCGAATATATTCACTTATATTTTTATAACTCTTGCGGCTTACTACTGGTTTGTTGTGTCCGAGGCGATACAGCGGGACAAATATATTGAAAATATCACTACCAGGCGTCTTATAGGTACGCCTGTGCTTGTTTCTGCAGTCCTTTGTATTACTGCCTTCAGGACAGGGCTTGTTTTTTATGTGGATGAGAACAATGTACTTAACGGCGGAAGATTTTATGTGGTACTGGTGATCGTGCCCTTTGGTTATCTTCTGGCAGCATCTGCCAAGGCTTTTCACAGATATCTCAACAAGGACCGCTATGCCGACAGGGGAATCTATTTCATGATAGGTATTTTCCCCATCGCTCCTATTATCCTTGGTATATTGCAGGCTATGTACTGGAGAATTCCGTTCCTTTGCTACGGTGCCACCGCAGCTGTTTTATACGTGTACATGACCTATATGGAGAACCTTGTTTCCATCGATCCTCTTACACAGACCAATAACAGGAATCAGATGTATAAGTATCTGATCACCAAGATGAAGCATGAGGAACCGGGAATGTCTCTTTTCCTTATCATGGTGGATGTGAACAGCCTGAGAGTTATAAATGATACCTATGGCCATGCTGAGGGAGACAGGGCTCTTAACAGAGTTTCAAATGCCATCAAGGAAGCCTGCCAGGGAACCCGCAGCAGGATGTTTGTTTCCAGATACGGCGGAGATGAATTCGTTATAGTTGCGGAGATGGGATACAGAGCAGAAGCAGCCTGGCTTGTGGATCAGATCAGGACTAATTTAAAAAGAGCTACCGAAGTGGACGGAGCTTCTTATGATATCACAGTAAGTGTGGGCATTTCCCAGTACGACTATCAGGCACCTGTTTCAATACAGGCATTTATTGCCAGAGCAGATTCAGATCTTTATCAGAACAAAAAACTCAATGTCGGTTAAAACATTGAGTTTATTGCGCCGATCAGAAGACCGGCCAGTATGAATGCGGCCAGAATGGCTATCGCATATATAAATTTCATTCTTCCCATGCCGCTCCTCCTTTGTTTACGGGCTCTAAACTGTGCTATACTATAGTATATCCGTATTTTTTCAATTAGCAAGCGGAGCAGTATCAGGGGGATAAGTGTATGCAGATATATGTGTCCGGTAATGTTGTAAGAAGCGGTGACGGTTCAGCGGAGCATCCTTTCAGAACCATTCAGGAAGCTGCCGACATTGCGAAGGCAGGTGATACAGTCTTTGTGGGCCCCGGAGTCTACAGAGAGTGGGTAAGACCTGTCAATCCGGGAACCGAGAAGGACAGGATAACCTTCATAAGTACCGAGAAGGGCGAGGCCGTTATCACAGGCGCAGAGCGCCTTGGCGTGTGGGAAGCCTTTGAGAATGTCTGGCGTGTCCGTATTCCCGGAAGCTTTTTCGGAAATTACAATCCTTATATAGATACAGTTCACGGGGACTGGTTTTCTTCCAAGTCTCCAAATCCCCATACAGGAGAAATATATCTGGACGGCAAGTCGATGTATGAGGTCTTTGACCTCTCTCTTTGCATGCATCCGCAAAAGGACAAACGTTCCTGGGATCCGGAGTTTTCGACTTACGTCTGGTACACAGCGCAGGAAGACGGCAATACCATCATCTATGCCAATTTCCGGGGCAAGAATCCCAATGAGGAGAATGTGGAACTCTCTGTAAGAAAGGCCTGCTTTATGCCTGAGAAGACGGGAGTTGATTACATCACTCTGTGCGGCTTTACCATCAGATGCGCTGCTACTCAGTGGGCACCTCCCACAGCCTATCAGGAGGGAATGGTAGGCCCCAACTGGGCTAAGGGATGGATAATTGAGGACTGCAACATCTATGAGTCCAAGTGCTGCGGAATCTCGCTGGGTAAGTACTATCAGAAGGGCAGCAACAATAAGTGGACAACAAACTGGGTTAAGATCGGTTCTCAGACCGAGAGAGACTGCGTATGCCAGGCAGTAAACGAGGGATGGGACAAAGAGACAATAGGCTCTCATGTGGTTCGCCGCTGTGACATTCATGACTGTGGCCAGACCGGAATCGTGGGCCATATGGGATGTGTCTTTTCCCTTATCGAGGACAATCACATCCATCATATCAACAACAAGCATAACCTTGCGGGGGCAGAGATAGGAGGCATCAAGTTCCACGCCGCCATCGATACCATCATAAGGCGCAACCATATAGATCACTGTACAAGGGGAATCTGGCTGGACTGGCAGGCCCAGGGAACCAGGGTTACCCAGAACTTCATGCATGACAATGTTCCGCCGGAGGGGACCATCATAGATGACGGACTTTCTCTTGGAGAGGATATCTTTATTGAGGTGTCCCATGGGCCTACGCTCATCGACCACAATCTGCTTCTTTCGGATATTTCAGCCAGGATCAGTACCCAGGGCATAGCCTTTGTGCACAACCTTATCCACGGCTCTTTTACCTATGTGGGAAGAGGTACGGATGACGGAAGCAAGAAGATACCCACCAGCAGATTTACACCTTATCATGTCCCTCATTCCACAAAGATTGCGGGATTCATGACCATACAGCACGGAGACGCAAGGTTCTACAACAACATCTTTGTTCAAAAGCCCGTAAGACAGGATCTTCTGGATTACTGTGTATCCCAGGGCACGGATACACTGCAGCTCAACAACTTTATCTGCGGAACCTGCGTTTATTCAGGGTATCCCACGGCGGCAGAATATTTTGCAAGCTTTAACAAAGAGAAATGCTATAAGTATGGTTCCAGTGACATCTACTACGATCACATGCCGGTGTACACCGGAGGAAATGCCTTCTTCAACGGGGCAAGGCCCTGCGAGAGCGAAGTGGCCGCTCACGTGGACAAGACCCATAAGATCAGCATCTATGTGGATTTTGCGGATGGCAGATACACTCTTCACACAAACCTCTACGAGTATCTTCCCAGGGACTATACAATCCCTGTTAATTCCGATGTGCTTGGGGTAGCCTTTGAGCCGGAGCAGAGATTTGAAAATCCCGATGGCAGCGCCATCATGTTTGACGTGGATTATTTCGGAAGGCGCAGAAGCAGATTCCCTGTGGCAGGACCTTTTGAGGAGTGCGATACTGACAGGTTCACCGTTCAGTCTGAGGGCTTTGGGCCTTATAAGCTTGGCCACAGACAGAAGGGCAGAATCACGGAGAAAGCGGATTTACCGCCCAAGGACCCAGAGGACCCCAACTTCATAATTAAGGATTTTGAACAGGCCATGGAGGAAGAGGCTGCAAGAGGGGAAGAGACTGCAAAAGGGGAAGAGACTGCAAAAGGGGAAGGACCCTTAGAGGAAAAAGAGGATGTGCCTGAGCCCGAAGATATTGTGGCAAAGGTAAATGCCAACATTCTTCTTACAGGGTGCGATGCTGTCGGTATCTCTTTTCCCTTTGAAGGAAGCCTTTTCAGGGTGAGAGACATGTATGTCAAGGGCAACGAAGTCTGGCTCTATGACGGAGTCAACGACAAACTGGTGGAACTGGACTGTGAGTACGGAATCTATCATTCTCCGAAAAAGTGGTCCGTTGGCGCCATGCAGTCACTGGATGTCTCAGACGATCCCAACTGCGAAGGCTTTGTAAGAACGGCAGGAACGCTTCTTTGCATACTCAGTAAGAGCATGACCCAGGATCCCGCCGACACCTGCCAGGCAATTCAGGACAAGGTGAACTCAGGCATTGAGCCTAAGGGCATCAAGATGAGATTCACTCCAAGATATCTTAAGTTCATCAGAAACAAGAAGTTCATCTCTCTGGAGGATGTGGTATTTCGCATGAGCAGAGGAAGCATGGACATAGTCACGGAGCGGCTTGAAAAGCTCTGATAAGTATTAAATGACAAGGATTATATGTAATGGCAACTAATAGAAAAGCTAACTGGTATGAGCTGGATAATGCAGCGAAGATAGTTCCTTCCACCGCAAGAGGAGCCAATACCAGAGTATTCAGATTGTGCTGCGAGCTCAAGGAGGAGGTAAACTGCGAGATCCTCCAGGAGGCGCTGGACCATACGATAGAGGAATTTCCCTTTTTCAACTGTGTGCTCCACAGAGGCATGTTCTGGTATTACCTGGAAGACAGCAACCTGTGGCCCGTTGTGGAGGAGGAGAGTACTCCCGCATGCCTTCCCCTTTATATCGCCGGGAAAAAGAATCTGCTGTACCGGGTTAACTATTTTGGCAAAAGAATAAATCTGGAGATGTTCCATGTGCTGGCAGACGGCACCGGTGCCTTTATGTTCTTTAAGAGCATCATCATCAGATATCTTCAGATCAAACATAATTTAAGCGAGGATATAAAGCCCATAGATGAGTTCTCTGTTGAGGAGAAAAACGTTGATGCCTTCAGTGACAATTACAGCAGGCAAAGAGGTCTTAAACAGCTCAATGAAATGAAGGCTGTGAGAGCTTATCAGGTTACGGGAGAGGTGGATGACAACCTGCTTCCCCACCTGCTGGAGGCTACGGTTTCCAGTCAGAAGTTCCTTGACCTGGCCCATCAATACAATACAACGGTGGGAGTTCTGTGCGTTTCGCTTTATATAAAGGCTGTTATCCAGGGGATGAACCGCGGCCAGAAAAAGCGCCACATTGTGGTGTCTGTTCCGGTGAACCTTAGGCAGTTCTTTTCCAGCGGAACAGCGAGAAATTTCTTCGGAGTTATCAATATCGACTATGACCCTGAGGATTATAACGGGGACTTAAACAGCATTATTGAGCCGGTGGATATGGACTTTAAGGACAAGCTGGCTGAGGACAATATCGAGAAGACCATGAATTCCTACTCGGCGCTGGAACACAACTTCGCAATCAAGATGGTTCCGCTGCCCATCAAGGACTTTGTCATCGGAAGGTTTGACAGGGCCGCCAAGAGGGGCGTTACAACCTCCATGTCAAATCTTGGCAGGATCAAGATGCCTGCTGAAGTTGAGGAGTATATCGACAGGTTCAGTGCTTTCATGACCGCATCCTCGCAGCAGGTGTGCGTATGCTCCTTTAAGGATAAGATGACTTTCGGTGAGGTGTCGCCCTACAAGACCCACAAGACCATGCTGAACTTTATAAGATGCCTTACAGAGGCAGGTATAGAGGTTGAGCTTGGAACAAACGATTATGATGCAGAGGTTCACAAAGATGCAGATCTGTCCAAAATGCAAAGTAAAAATAAGAGGAAATAAAGAGTGCTGTCCCCTTTGTCAGGGCAAGCTCAAGGAGACCGAAGGGGAGATAGGTGTCTCTTTTCCCATAATAAAAAAGAAGCCCATCAGTAATATTACATTTCTGAAGGTATGCACCTTCATTCTGGTGGCATCCGAGATCATATTCACTGCCCTTAATATTATGACCCATGGGGAGCATTCCTTTATAGGGCCTGTTATGCTGGGACTTTTTGTGGCGTGGGTTACGGTCATCACCACCATGTATATGAGGAACAATCTCATCAAGGTTATCACCTGGGAAGTAGTGGTGGCCATTGTGGTGGATATCTACATTGACCTGCACACGGGCTTCCACGGGTGGAGCGTTGAATGGATGGTGCCTTCAACTCTGGTGGCACTGGCAATAGCCACCATTATCATTGCGGCTGCCATTAAGCTGCGGCTGGATGAGTATATTCTTTACATCGTCTTTGATCTGGTGATGGCTCTTTTGCAGATAATATTCATAAAGAACGGAATGAACAATTTCCCGTGGCCAGCGGCAGTGAGCATTGTGGCTTATCTTATACTGGTTTCGGCAATGGTGATCTTCAGATTCAGAGACCTTAGAAATGCTTCAGAGAAAATGTTTAACATGTGATCGACTTCAAATATGAACAGAAAAAACAGACTTAACAGAAAGAACTTAAAGAGCGGGATCGTGTTCGCCTCCAAGGCCGGAGACTATGTGGAAAACCGCATAGGCAAAGCTATCGAGAACTCCAGGTTCAAGGCGGAAGACCTTCCTGAGAAACCCGAAGAGATGACCTGGTACAGAGTTCCCCTTGAGAGGGGGCTTTCCGGTGACGGGTCCGAATACTACATATATGTGAAACTGGCTGATCCGAAGAAGCTGTGTATCTTTTTCTCCGGGGGCGGAGTTGCGTGGAATGAATATACTGCGGCTCGTCCTGTCACCGGAGGCAAAGTTGCTTCGAAGCAGCCTAATTTTTATTGGAATAACCTGCGTCCCTTCACTCAGATCATGAACATAAATGTGGGGATCACAGACATAATCAGTGACAAAAACCCTTTTAAGGACTGGAGCTTTGTGGTGATCACATATGCCACGGGAGATTTCCACGTGGGCAACAACGACTATCCCTTCAAGACAGAAGATGGGGGAGAGGACGTTCTGCATTTTCACGGGTATGTGAATTTCTTAGAGAGCATGAAAGTTTCGACAGCTCTTTTTCCTAATCCCGATACACTGCTGATCGCAGGAAATTCTGCCGGTGCATTTGCTGTGCCTGCTCTTGCAGGGGAGGTAGTTGACGACTATTATCCCAGGGCAAGGAATATAACGCTTTTTTCCGACAGCGGACAGCTTTTGTACAAGAACTGGAGAAAGACAGCGAAGAATATCTGGATGGCCAAGGACAGTATCTGGAAGCCGATACACACGGATAATATAACCTACGACTGGTATAAGGACCTTTATGAGAAACACGGAGAGCGGTTCAGGTATCTGTATTCAAGTTCGGTGAGGGATCATCTCTTAAGTGCGTACTACAATGATATTGTAAACAGGAAGTATGAGACGGATGCGGATGTCCGGGAAGAGTATTATCAGCAGCTGAAGGTCATGGTGGACCAGTTAAAAGAGCTGACTCCGCATTTCGGAATGTTTATGAATGAGTGGAAGCTGCCTATAATCACAATGGGCGGAACAGTCCACACCAGTGTCAGAGAGCCACATTTTGCGTTGTTTACCCAGAACGGGATTTCGATGGCTGAATGGCTCAGAGACGCTGTTGAAGGTAAGGTCTACGATGTTGGCATGGACCTGATAAGGTGATATCAGTCAACGAAGCACTGTTCAATCTTGTCTTCATATTCTTTACGAAGATAATCGGGAATATCGTATTCATCCAGAGCTTCTGATACTGACCAGTGCTCATTTACCATTGATCTTAAGATGTTGCGGATAACACGGGAATCCAGAGCTTTGACAGTAGCAATATTTGTCATAACAAACCCCTCCTCACTAAATATCATACACAGTTTTAACTACAATATATTGTATTATAAAATTTTTTACATACAAGTATTGACATTTTCTTAGTTCTGTAAATTGTTGATAAAAAGTATCATTGAGGACAAAAAATTATGGAAATCACACTGGTGGCGCTTGTTTTGTCCATAGCAGGTCTTGCAGCCTCCCTGTTCTTCGTGGGAGGAGTGGTCTCTTTGGGCTCTCTGGTGCTTGCGGTGCGGCTTTTTCTTAAGGAGAAGTCCATAAAGACAGTCAGGCCCCTGGCAATATCTGTGGTGGGGGTACTTCTTCCCTTCATTATGTATTTTAATACCTACGGCTTCCATATCCCGGAGAGTGACAGAGGTGTCACATTGATCAAACGGGTCATATCCACCAATTACAGCCAGCTTGGGCTTATTAAGGAAGAACCTGAGGGGGGTGTGGCTGAAGTGGGTGACCTTGAAAGTCAACCGGAAAGCGATGGCTCTTTTGCCGGAAATATGGAAGGCGAAGAGATGGTCTATGTGTCAAATTCCGGAAATGCACTTAAAGAAGAGGAACCCGGACCTGACTATGTAGAGGTTGTTGTAGGGGACGGGCTTGAAGAAAACTACGAGGAGAGCGATACCATCTTTGAAAGTCTTGACAGTATCGATCCCAAAGAGAAGCTTAAAGGTGGCGTGGTGAGCGTTGCCCCCTCCGATGATGACATGCCCTCCTACGGCGGAATGCCCCTGGGAGTATCTTTGATTGCCCAGTACTTCAGGGAGGACGATCACAACTGTAATCCGGTGCTGGTTTTGCGGAATGAAACCGGGCAGACCTACAGGTTTGAGTGCAGGTTTACCGCAAGAGATTCTGAGGGCAATGAGATGGCCTATTCAGACAAGACGGTGGAGTGCGTGCAAAACGGAAGAGCTTTTGTGTTTGAGGGAAGGTTTGACAAGAAAGAACTTGAGGTCGGCATACCTGATTCCTATGAATTTCTGATCTCAAAACGTGACCCTTATGAGGAAGATATGGCGGGGGACGTTAAGGTTTACACCAGAGTTGTGGACAACAGCGCGATACTGACTGCGGATAACTTAAGCGACAAAAAGGTAAAGGTGGACGCCTATGTTCTTTTCTTCGACGGAAAAGAGCTGGTGGACTGCATGTGGATGATACCTCAGAATACCGATGAGGTATGCCTTGATCCCGGGACCATGGCTTCGATAAGAGGAGATGCCTACTACAGGTTCGACAGGGTGGAGACATTCTATACAGCATATGAAGCGGTGGGGGAATGAGGATTCCTGATTCA
>JAILFT010000171.1 GCA_024697425.1 Butyrivibrio sp.
GAGAAAAAGGATCTTCCTGCCACGGAACCTCTTATCAAAATCCGCTTCAACAGTAGCCTGATCCAGGGGTTTACAATAATTGGATACAACACAAATCCTGTCTTCCGGCACAATATTCAGGAACTTCTCTTTCCACTCTCCAGACAGTACGATTACCCTTGCACATTTGCCAAACACCCGACGTATTACATCTTTTTTACGCTCAGAAGCTTTGGTAAAAAAGCTATCAAAATCCGCACCATGACAATGATCAATGACAGGTATTCCCCGCTTTACAGCCGCATTGATAAATGGCTGTTTTCTGTAAAAGCTCGGTCCAAAAGAGGTGTGCAGATGGACTACATCAGGCACAAAACTGCGTAAAGCCTTAGAATACTCAAGATATCCCTTAACAGCTTTTTTCATCTTGTGAAACTTGGAGCCATCACAATATGACTCGACATATTTAATATCAAACTCATCTTCCAGACTACTGCCATAATAGCCGTTGGTAACAGAAGCGATTCCGCCTTTGACGTCTCTTTGCTGGACCACCATTACTACTTTTGGCCTTGTCTGTGAACCAGTATTCCCCATTAAACCAATCCTTATTTCCTACCCAGTATCGCCTCAGCAACAGCGATATCTTCAGGTGTTGTTATCTTGATGTTATCGTATGAGCCCTCAACGAGCTTAACTTTGGTGTCGGTGTAGTACTCGACAACCATGGCGTCGTCAGTGATGTTGACGCCCTTTGCCATAAGGTCGCCCTCCTCACGGTCCAGTCTCTGGTACAGGTCCAGGATCATCTTATAGGCGAAGCATTGCGGAGTCTGCACAGTCCACATGAGATTTCTGTCAGGCGTAGACGCTGCAAAACCCTTTTCATCAGCAATCTTGATGGTATCCTTGGCAGGCATGCCGACTACACAGGCCTTGTATTCCTTAACAGCCTGCAGGGCACGCAAGATTATATCCCTGTTTACAAAAGGTCTTGCTCCGTCATGAATGAAGGCGTAGTCGCAATCTGCGGCTGCTGCCTGGAGCCCCAGCCTTACACTGTGGTACCTGGCAAGTCCGCCCTCGACAACTGCCGTAACCTTGTCAAACTTATATTTCTCAACGATCTCTTTTGTCACATAGGGAACATCGCCTCTTGAGACCACCAGCACGATGTCGTCGATGATGCTCTCCTCAAAGGCCTTGAGCGAATAATAAATAAGCGGCTTGCCGCCTATCTCCATGTACTGTTTCTTGACATCAGACTGCATCCTGCTTCCGGAGCCTGCTGCCAGAACTATCGCAACCGTCTTCATCTTCGTCCTCCAAAGTCTCTCTCAAGCAGGTCAAGTCTGCTTGTTCTGCCGTGATAACGCCTCTCGCGGTCACCAAGCGGAAGATTTGGAACTGCGTTCATATCAAGTCCAAACCTCACGCCTTTTCTGTATTCAAAAAACGCCGCAGCACCTATCATTGCTGCGTTGTCGGTACACAAAACAGGACTTGGCCTGTAGAATTCTATATTGTTTGCCGCGCACTCTTTTTCCAGGCGCTCACGAAGTGCAGTATTGGAGGCAACTCCACCGGCTATTGCCAATTTGTTCATGCCATATTCCTTGCAGGCCCGGATTGCATGTCCTGCAAGCACCTCAACGACCGCCTTCTGGAAGGATGCAGCTATGTCCGCCTGATCCAGCTCCTGCCCCTGCATTTTTGCCTGGTTTATGAGGTTGAGCACCGCAGATTTAAGTCCGGAAAAAGAGAAATCGTATTCCGCACCCTCAATCTTAGCCTGAGGGAATGTGAATGCATCAGGGTTACCCTCTCTTGCTGCCTTGTCGATCTTGGGGCCTCCCGGGTAGCCAAGGCCGATAGCCCTTGCAACCTTGTCAAAGGCTTCTCCTGCCGCATCATCTCTGGTCTGCCCGATTATGTCATACTCGCCGTAGTCCTTGACCAAAACAAGGTGCGAATGTCCGCCGGATACCACAAGGCACACGAAAGGCGGCTCCAGTTCCTTGTTTTCGATGAAATTTGCGCTGATATGGCCCTCTATGTGATGGACGCCGATAAGTGGCTTGTTTTTGGCAAAAGAGATTGCTTTTGCCGCAGAAACTCCCACTAAAAGCGCACCTACAAGCCCCGGCCCGTAGGTTACAGCAATGGCATCCATATCATCAAGAGTCAGTCCGGCCTCATCAAGAGCTGCTTTTATACATCCGTCTATCTTCTCGACATGCTTTCTTGATGCGATTTCCGGAACAACTCCGCCGTACACTGTATGGAGAGCAATCTGGGATGAGATGATATTCGAAAGAACTTCGCGCCCGTTTCTTACGACAGCTGCTGCCGTCTCATCACAGGAGCTCTCGATGGCAAGGATGGTAACATCGCCTTCGCCCGCCTGTTCTTTCGCCTTCTCATCGTTTTCTTTTATCGACATGAAGATCACGCCGTCATTTTCAACACTTTTATCTATCTTCATAAGCTTATCTCTTTAATCCGCCGCCAAACTTCACAAGGGCTTCAGCCTCTTTGAACCTGTTGGCACTGTTTACATTAAGAAAATCAAGGTCATCCTTACTGGTTATCTGGGAAACCTCAGTAAGCTCCGTGATATCTCCGGGATGGAACAGGATCTCCATGTCCTGAAGTCCCTTGTCAGCCAGAACATCTGCTGCCACGGGAATGCACTCTTTTACATTGTCATAAAACATGTGGCCTGAGAGCATGACTCCCATAAAGAACTTTCTCTGAACTCCGAGGCGCCTTAAAGTCTCGCCGTGCTTTCTCTCGTTGCGATCAGCCAGGGCATTGAGCACCAGGACCTTGATCACATTGATGAGTTTTATTCCCTTGAGCTTTCCCGAAACCTTGCGGTAAACGTTAAGGTCCTCTCTGGGGAATCTGATATATGAAACCTCGAGGCCTTTCTGCTCTACCACGTCCATTATGGCATCGAAGACCAGCGGGAGCATATGGTAGTGCACGTGCCCGTCCAGTCTGAATTTATCATCGTTCATGTACTGCCTGCAGCCCAGGATCTGAGCCTCCATCTCACGCCTTATCTGGCGATAATAGATCTTCCTCAGTACCGGCACAAAGCCCACAAGGAGCAGCTTTCCAAAGCCGATGTTAAAATTTCCGTCCCCATCCACAAGCTTTGATGCCTTGGCACCTGTAAGAGGCTTCCCTTCAACAAGGTTCAGGTGCACGGTGACAAAGAGCTTTTTCCTGATGTCTTTTATCTCCTCCATGCACTCCGCAAGGTACGGGCTGTTGGGCATGATGCTGATGCCGTTTAAAGCTCCATTGTGATAACAGTCGATTATATGACGGCTCTGGGTCCTGAACATACCATAGTCGTCTGCATGATATTCAATCATCTTATTCTTCTTCCTTTAGTGTCCATCCAAGGATCTTCCAGTTGCCTGTGTTCTGATCCCTTCTCAGGATAAATGTATAGTAAGTGGAGTAGGTGGGAGTTGTGGCGTTCCTAAGGTTAAAGAGGCAGTCACAGCTGCACATCTTCCTGCCATCCACCATTATCTCCTCCGGCTCTTTTGTCTGAACCACATATGCAGGGATTGAGTACTGCTGCGCCTTTCTGCTGTTGACCTCAACCTGTATCGATCCCGCGAAATTCACGTTATTGGCAAGAAGCTCATCGTCCATAAGCCCCTGAAGTACTGCGATCATGGCGTCTCTCTGATCCTCGGTGTAGGTCTCCCTGTACAGAGTCTGCATGATCTTGGCGTAAAGCTCGACAACCTTTCTGGCGCTGGCCGGATAGCTCTTTTCCAAATTGGTGGTAGTGATCTCATCCACAACCGTGATGACGTAATTCTCGTCCTTGGCCGGCTGCTTTTTAGTCCTGGTGAGCATCATGTACACTCCCAGAACTATCATTGCCCCGAGTATTATAAGAACAACGGATTTGATTATCGCTGAACTTACACTGCCTTTTTCCATGCTTCCTCTTTTCCGCCGGATGAAAGACCCGGCTTCATAAATTTATTCGCTAAATTTAAGGGTGCAGCTTCTGCCATCCTTAGCTGCGATCGTGTTTGGAAAAATCTTCTTGGTATCCTGCATGAACTCCATTGGGTTCACCAGTGACGGGCTGTAGTGGGTAAGCCACATCTCTTTTACCCCGGCATCCCTGGCCATCCTGGCTGCCTCGTAGAAGGTCATGTGTTTGTACTCCTTGGCCTTCTGAAGCTTGTCAGCCTCGCCGTACATTCCCTCGCAGATAAAAAGATCTGATCCGGCAGCGTTTTTAACGATACTGTCGGTTGGTCTTGAATCCGTGCTGTAGGTGAGCTTTATGCCCTTTCTCTCCTCCCCCAGGACCATGTCGGGGGTAAATACGCGTCCGTCATCTGTTGTGACTGTTTCGCCCTTCTGCAGGCTGTTCCAGTATTCCCTGGGGATGCCCCTCTCCTGAGCCGCTTCTACGTTAAACTTGCCCTGACGGCGCAGATTCATGGTATATCCGTAGCATGTGATGTTGTGGTTGACCTTGAAGGCTGTTACCGAAAATTCAGGCATTCCTTCCATGGTAAAAGACATCTCGTCTCCGGTAATCTCTTTGAATCTGATCTCAAAGGGCAGCTCCGGGGCTATAACGCGAAGGCTGTTCACAACCTTCTCAAGGCCCTTGGGGCCCACCATAAGGAGCGGTTCTGTGCGCTCTGCATTGCCCATGGTAAGCAACATTCCGGGAAGTCCCGAAATATGGTCAGCGTGGTAATGGGTAAAACACATTACATCAATAGGCTTGGCGCTGAGGCCTTTTTTCTTCATGGCAATCTGTGTTCCCTCGCCGCAATCGATGAGGATGCACTTGCCGTTATATCTCACAAGAAGTGCTGTGAGGAGTCTGTTCGGGAGCGGCATCATTCCGCCGGTTCCCAGTAGGCATACATCTATCATTTAATTCTCTTCTCTCTTCGTATCTTATCAGATACGACTCGCATGCCTATCCTAGATTGCCTACGGCAAAGAGGCATGCTCACAATCGTATCACTTTCTCACGCCCTCATCAGCAGGTGATTCGGGCAGTCATTAACGTTCTTCTCTCTTCCAATAGATCACTGCGTCGTCCTTGGGATCATCATAAAATCCCGGGCGTACGCCTTCGCTCTTAAAGCCAAGCTTCTCATAAAGTCCGATGGCAGGAGCATTCTGGGCCCGCACTTCAAGAGTGTAGTCCTTTATCCCGATGCCCTTTCCTCTCTCAAGGAGCTGCTTGACCATCTTGTAGCCGCAGCCCTCTCTGCGGACATCACCTGAAACCGAGACGTTGGTCACTTCTCCGTCACCGGAAATATTCTGAACACCGCAAAGTCCCACGATCCTGCCGGCCATCTCAGCCACAAGATAGATCGTGTCATCTCTTGTCATGGCATCAAGGAGCTGTTTCTGTGTCCAGGCTTCCTTGCCAAGGTTTATCTGTTCAAGTTTCCAGGCATCTTCCACGTCCTCGGCTGTCATAGGTCTTATGCGGACTTTACCGGGAGTGCTGTGTGCAGCTGCTCTTTTCTCAGAAGCCTTAGCCGTATCCGATCTGTCTTTTTCCAAAGACTCGCGCTCTGCCTGGGAGAGACGCAGATAATCCGGAGCAAATTCACTGACGGAA
>JAILFT010000033.1 GCA_024697425.1 Butyrivibrio sp.
TCTTATCATCTTCATGGTGGAGATGAAAGCGCCGGCTTTTCTTTTCAGGATTTTTCTGTAAGCCTCAAGAGCCTGTACCTCATTGGAAATCTGCCTGATTATGGTAAAGGTGGTCATGACCATGCCTGCAGAGATCTCAACACTGATGGGGTAGAAGCCCTTCTTGGCTTCAGCATCATGCTCTTTTAAGCTGTTAACAAAATCCAGGGCCCAGTCAGGAACGTTGGGGGATTTCTCCGGAGGGATCAGCTCATCAAGCTCAGGGAAGGTTCTTGGAGCTTCTCCAACTTTGATGCAAAGGCTTGGATAATCGGCATAGTCTGCCATTATCTGCTCGTATTCCTTGTTGGCATCATCAAATTCTTTTTCATAGATGGCAGCAACAGCAGCGGCTGACTCAGCGGACTGAGAAGCCAGAATGGGAGCTATTTTCGGATTGCCTTTTACAACAAGGGGAATATCATCAAGAGACTCGTAAGGGTAGAAATAAACGGAAGTTTCCTCGATGGCTTCATAGGTATAGATATAGTTTCTGCCGGGGCTTTCCGCAAGCCCGATGAAATTGCCGACTCCCACATCCATGGAAGAGGTGGCATCGTAGATCTTAATGCGACCTTTGACAATTACCTCCAGTGAAGAAACCTCGTCCTCACCGGCTTTGTGCAGTATCTGTCCCTTCTCAAGCTTAAGCAGTCCCATCGGCACCTCCGCATTAGTCATCTAATTGCGTATACATAAATATGATATCATGATAACGCCCCAATATCCACAAAATATACACAATTATCCTTAACGAAAAAGGGTGATTTGGTGTTAAAATACCATTGTGCAAAATTTAAAAAAGGAGGATCTACCCATGCAAAATAAATTACCAAAAAGAGAAGAAGTAGCAAAGGAGCTTACCTGGCGCCTTGAGGATATCTATGACGATGAATCAAAATGGGAGGCCGATCTTGTTAAGGCAGGAGAGATAGCTGACAAGATGAGCACCTATCAGGGAAAGCTCTCCGAGAGTCCCAAGACTCTACTTGAACTTTTCAGATTACATGAGGAGCTTGACCATGTCATGGACAGGGTTTACGGCTATGCTCACATGAGAGGCGATCAGGACACAGGTAATGCCACCTATCAGAACCTTTCCCAGAGAGCGATGTCAGCTTATGTGGGAACTTCTGAGAAGACTGCTTTTGTAAGTCCCGAGGTTCTTCAGATCTCAGATGAGGTTCTTGAGGACTTCTATGCAAAAGAGCCTGAGCTTACCCGCTACAAAAGAATGATCACCGAGATCAGAAGACTCAAGGATCACATGCTTGACAGCGCCACAGAGCAGCTTCTTGCCAGCGCAGGCGAAGTTCAGGGAGCATCCCAGAAGGCCTTCGGAATGCTGGTAAATGCAGACCTCAAGTTCCCTTCCGTTAAGGATTCCAAGGGTGAGGAAGTCCAGCTTTCCAACGGCAGATTTGTTCCCACTCAGATGTCCAAGGACAGGGACCTTAGAAAGGCAAGCTTTGAGGCTTTCTACGGAAGATATGAGGAGTTCAAGAATACCTGGGCTGCTCTTTATGACGGCGAGGTCAAGGGCCGTATCTTTGAATCCAAGGCAAGGAAATATGCTTCATCCTTCGAAGCTGCAGTAGATGCCAATAATGTTTCCCCTGCGGTATGCGACAATCTCTTTTCCTCAATCCATTACAACATGGACAAGATGCACCGCTATGTGGCTCTTCGCAAGAAACTCCTTGGAGTTGACGAACTTCACATGTACGACGTTTATGTTGGCATGCTGCCTGAGTTTGACATGAAGGTTACCTATGAGGAGGCAAAAGAGCTGTCTCTGAAAGCCCTGGCTCCTCTTGGAGAAGACTACCTTGAGGTGGTAAAGACTGCCTACAATGACAGATGGATCGATGTTGTTGAGAACGAAGGAAAGCGCGGCGGTGCATATTCAGACGGTGTTTATGACGTACACCCTTACATGCTTCTTAACTACAACGATACATTAAATGATGTATTTACACTGGTTCATGAGATGGGCCACTCAATGCACACCTGGTATTCAACCAAGGCTCAGACCATCGTTGATGCAGGCTACAAGATCTTTGTTGCGGAAGTTGCTTCCACCACCAACGAGGTTCTGCTTTATCACTACATGAAGGATCACGCAAAGAGCAAGGAGGAGAAGGCATTTATCATCAATCACTTCCTTGAGAGCTTTAAGAGCACAATGTTCCGTCAGACAATGTTTGAAGAGTTTGAGAGAAAGACCTGCGAGATGGCAGAGGAGGGAACACCTCTTACAGCCGAGACTTTGTACGATGTTTACTATAATCTCAACAAGCAGTACTTCGGAGAAGAGATGATCTCAGATAAGCTGATCGGATGGGAGTGGTGCAGAATTCCTCACTTCTATTACAACTTCTACGTATATCAGTATGCCACAAGCTTTGCGGCAGCTGTTGCCATTGCAGACAGAATCCTCAAGGAGGGAGCACCTGCAGTTGATCAGTACAAGAAGTTCCTTTCAAGCGGCTGCACTCAGGATCCTGTAAGCCTTCTTAGGATTGCAGGAGTAGACCTTGCAACCAAGGCACCCATTGATTCAGCACTTGCTGTATTTGGCGAGGCTCTTAACGAAATGGAAGAGGCTGTAAAGGATCTTTGATAAGATCAAAGGATAATCTGTTTTAAACTGTATTCGCCGGAAATTCCCGCATTGCTCACCAGTGAGTATACCTCACTGGCTCTGAGCGTCTCCTCAAGAAGCTGAAGCTGAAGGGGAGACAGGAGTTTTCCGGCGTCTTTTAATCTGTCGATCACCGGTATGACTGCCTTATCATGAATGGCTCCAAGAAGGTCTGAGGAGTCTTTTCTCATACCAAGGACACGGGCATAGCAGGTAAAGTCGTCCTTTTTATAGGCAGACATATGCTCATTGGTAATATCCAGCATTATGTGCATAAGACAGCGGCTGACTCTGGTGTAAACAAGGTTCCTGGTCTTCATCAGCTCGCAGAAGGAAGAAAAGCCGTCACACAGGGACATGCTCTTAACAAACCTGTTGGAAATATCGCTGCTTACATCAAGGTAGCGGTTATAACCGATATTTTTTTCCATGACCAGCTTGTAGTACAGAAGGTCTGAGAAATCATTGGCATTAAGAAGGTTTCCGGGTGCAGTTACAAAGCAGGCCGCAGCCTCCAGCGGAACCATGCCCTTTAAGATTTCCGGAGCGTGGGACCTGGAGTCGTAGCCTGTATTGGATAGAAGAAGGGCTCTTAGGGAGGTCGCACTGGGAATTTCTGCGGTGGTGTCGCTGTGGTAGGGCTGGCCTATCCTTTGTATGATATAGGGCTTGATGGCGGATTTTCTTTGCTTTAAGCTCCTTAGATATTCGATGGCAAGGATATTGTTGGGAGAAGTAAGTACATCGGCAGTATCCTCAGAAGAAGTGGTTTTGCCTTCTTTTTCCAGTACTGCATCCAGTGCCTTTTTTCTTGCAAGGGGAAAAGAGTCACCGGCTTTAAGGCACTTCTCAAGAGTCCTTTTGAAAAGAGCCGGCTCAAGGCTTAAGATATCGGCAAGCTCCTGAAGCCTTTCGGGATTGGGAGACTCGCTTCCAAAGCACAGGTAATCCACGCAGCCAAGCTTATCGAGAATTGATATGGCACCTTCCGCGAAGTATTCGGCGCTTCCAAGGCTGTAGTAGATGGGAAGCTCAAGCACAAGGTCAGCTCCGCAGTTAAGAGCCATTCTGGTCCTGGTGAACTTGTCGGTGATGGCGGGGGCGCCCCGCTGTACATAGTCACCGCTCATGACGATAACGACCCGGTCAGCGTTCAAAGCTCTTTTGCAATGATCGATGAGATATTTGTGACCGTTGTGGAAAGGGTTGAACTCTGCAATAATACCGATGGTCTTCATGATGCGCCTTTCTTTTTTGTAAAAGATATGTATAGTAAATTGGGATTTTTGTACAGATTTTTCCTTGTCTTAACTACTTATTATAAGTATCATATATTTTGGTAGTTTTTGCAAAGCTAATTAAAATCAGAAAGAGGTTATAAAATGAAAATACTTGTTATTAATTGCGGCAGTTCTTCACTTAAGTTCCAACTGATCGATTCAGAGACAGAGGCAGTTATCTGCAAGGGTCTGTGCGAGAGAATCGGCATTGACGGAAGCAGAATTGTTTATACTCCCGAGGGCAAGGACAAGATCACTATTGAGGAGCCCATGCCTGATCACAACAGGGCTATCGAGATGGTTATCGAGGCACTTACCAACAAGGAGAACGGTGTTGTATCCCTTGATGAGATTGGTGCTGTTGGACATCGTATCGTACACGGCGGTGAGAAGTTCACAAAGTCCGTTGTCATTGATGAGGAAGTTATCAAGGCTATCGAGGATGTATCAGATCTTGCACCTCTTCACAATCCCGCAAACCTGATCGGTATCAGAGCCTGCCAGAAGGTTATGCCCGGTGTGCCTATGGTTGCTGTATTTGACACTGCTTTCCATCAGACAATGCCCCAGGAGGCATATCTCTACGGACTTCCTTATTCATACTATGAGAAGTACGGCATCAGAAGATACGGCTTCCACGGCACAAGCCATTCCTATGTAAGTAAGCGTGCTGCAGAAATTCTGGGCAAGGATGCTAAGGACCTTAACATCATTGTATGCCACCTTGGAAACGGTGCTTCAATTTCAGCTGTTAAGGGCGGAGAGTGCATCGACACTTCCATGGGTCTTACTCCTCTTGAGGGACTTATCATGGGAACAAGAACCGGAGACATCGATCCTTCAGTTGTAGAGTTCATCATGAAGAAAGAGAACTCATCAGTTGCCGATGTTACAAACCTTCTCAACAAGAAGTCAGGTGTGTTCGGTCTTTCAAATGATCTTTCTTCAGACTTCAGAGATCTTGAGGATGCATACGTTGAGGGCCACGAAGGTGCCAAGAGAGCAGTTGATGCTTTCACCTACAGAGTTGCCAAATACATCGGATCCTATGCTGTTGCACTTGGCAGCGTAGACGCAATCTGCTTCACAGCAGGCGTTGGCGAGAACAGTGGATTCACAAGAGGACTTATCTGCGAGAGACTTTCCTTCCTTGGAGCAACAGTAGATGCTGAGGCCAATAAAGTCCGCGGCGAGGAGAAAGTTATCTCCGGTCCCGACAGCAAAGTTAAGCTTATGGTAGTTCCTACCAATGAAGAGCTTGCCATCGCAAGAGATACTTACGCACTGACCAGGTAAAGACACTTCTTTCTGGTATATGTCCGGAAATATGACTTTCAGGCACACTTTCCGAACTGCACTTTAAGGTATATCTCCGGAAATGCGCAGTTCTCGGACGAGGATGATGATTTTCCAAACAAAGAAAACAGCAAATGCCGATTTCTCTGAGTAACACGAAATGAGGCATTTGCTGTTTTTTGAGTTTAGGAAAATCACACCGCAGAC
>JAILFT010000130.1 GCA_024697425.1 Butyrivibrio sp.
TTCATCAGCAGGTAACCCCTTACCGCTGACAAACTCAAATCCTTACTGCTGTATTGCCTCAACGATTGCCGGAAGCAGCTGTTTCTTTCTGGAAACAACTCCCGGAAGGGAAACCGTATCTCCCTCCGCATTCAGGCCGAATGCACTGTTCAAGGTGTGCAGCGCCTTGCCGCCGGCGTAAACCACTCTCGATGACTCATCAATGATATTGGTGAGCATGAAGAACAGCATATCAAGACCGTCCGCACTTGTAACCGCCTCAAGCTCAGGCATGATCTTCTCCTTGATCTCATCAAGCTCCTCTGCGCTCATGGAATTGATCTGGCCGATACCGATGGTCATATCGTCCACCGTGAACTTCTTGAAATCCTGGTGAAGTATCTCTGTTGCGCTCTTTCCGCCAAGGTTTGATCCCGCATGGAACATCTCCCGGGCAAAAGACTCATAGTCAACCTCTGCGATAGTGGCCAGCTCTTCACCGGCTTTTTTGTCCACTGCTGTGCATGTAGGCGAGCGGAACATCAATGTATCGGAAAGGATAGCTGCAAGGAGAAGTCCCGCAGTATTCTTATCCACCTCAATGCCGTACTCCCTGTACATCAGATAGATGATGGTGCAGGTTGAGCCAAGGGGCTGATTCCTGAAGAATACAGGTCCCGCTGTCTCAATGGTGCGAAGTCTGTGGTGATCCACGATCTCCATGATCTCGGCTTCTTCTATTCCGTTAACCGCCTGGTTCTTCTCGTTGTGGTCCACTAAGATCATGCGCTTTTTGTGGGCACCGAGGAAATTCCTTCGGCTGATCATACCGATGTAGTGATCGTTTTTGTCAAGAACCGGGAAATACCTGTGCCTCATGGAAGCCATTACTTCCTGGATATCCTCGATGTAGTCGTCCATGTGGAAGCACACCAGGTTGTCTTTTTTCATGATGTGGTCGATGGGCATACTCTGATTGATAAGCCTTGCCACAACAAAGGTGTCATGAGGTGTGGTGATGACCTGAGTGCCGTGCTCTCTGGCCTGGCTCTGGATGGTCCTTGTAACCTCAGCGCCCTCGCAGACGATGATGCAGGAAGCACCAAGCTCAATGGCGCAAAGCTGGGTCTCGTATCTGTTACCCAGAATTACGATGTCGCCCTCTTCGATGACATTCTCCATCATCTCAGGGCTGGCGGCCGCGATCACAACCTTGCCGCGGTTAAGGGACTCTTCGATATCCCCCACTATCATCTCGCCGTCCAGGGTCTCCACGATGTTCCTGTAGCTGGTGCCAGCCTGGGAGAGAATGTGCGGATCGATAACATCCATATAGGTCTCAACAATATCGTTGGTGGTAACAATGCCCGAAAGCTTGTCTCCGTCTGTTGCGCACAGAGTCACAACATCCGCATCTCTCATCTTGGCCCAGGCATTCTTCAGGGAAAGATCTGCCGTAACACCGTCAAGCATTCTGATCTCCATATCCCTTACCTGTGTCCGCACATCCTTGATGTATGCGGGAACAGCCACGTCAAAATGAGAAAGCACGAACTGTGTCTCCTCATTGAGGTGCCCCGCTCTGCAGGCAATGTAGTTGCCGCCGAACACTTTATTCTTAAGATTGGCGTAGGTAATGGCCGCGCAAATGGAATCCGTATCGGGATTCTTGTGGCCGATCACGAACACCGGTCTGTGATTTGAATCGTTGTTATTCATATATATCCTCCGGAAAAAGAACCTTCCTGTTTGATTTATCGTATATTACTAGTTTATAGGTATTGTGAGTCTTTGTAAACGTACATCAAATCTCTTTTTACAAATATTCATCATCCCCACTGGCTGTTGTACAGCTCATGGTAGAAGCATTTCTTTGCAAGAAGCGTCTCGTGATCTCCCTGCTCGATGATATGGCCGTCCTTCATAACAAGGATAACGTCAGCTTCTCTGATGGTTGAGAGCCTGTGGGCCACAATAAAGCTGGTCCTTCCCTGCATCATCCTGTTGAAGGCCTTCTGGATCCTGATCTCCGTTCTGGTATCAATGGAGGAGGTCGCCTCATCAAGGATCAACATGGGCGGAATATGCAGCATTACCCTGGTGATGCAAAGAAGCTGCTTCTGTCCCTGAGACAGATTGCCTCCGTTCTCCGTGATCACGGTATCATACCCATCCGGGAGTCTCTTTATAAAGCTGTGGGCATGGGCAGCCTTGGCCGCCTCTATGATTTCTTCATCGCTAAAGCCCTCTCTTCCAAGGGTTATGTTATCGCGAACCGTGCCGCTCCTAAGCCAGGTCTCCTGAAGCACCATTCCAAAGTTCGCCCTGAGGTCGCTCCTTCGAATTTTCCTGATATCATGACCGTCAATACTGATGCTTCCCTTATCCGTGTCATAGAAACGCATAAGCAGGTTTATCAGCGTAGTCTTGCCGCTTCCCGTGGGCCCCACAATCGCAACTCTCTGTCCCGGCCTGATATCAAGATTCAAGTCCTCGATAAGCTTTTTGCTCTTATCATAGGAAAAAGAAACATCGCTTACCGCAACGTTCCCGGAAGCCGCAAGTTCTTTTGGCGCGCCCTCAAAATCAGGCTCTTCCGGCATCTCTTCGATAAGCTCAAATACTCTCTCTGCGCAGGCCAGCGCATTCTGAAGCTCAGTGATAACCCCCGAGATCTCGTTAAAGGGCTTGGTGTACTGGTTGGCGTAGCTCAGGAAAATGGTAAGCCCGCCGACGCTCATGCCACCGGCAATGCAGGCAAAGGCGCCAAACAGCGCAACCGCCGCATATACAATATTGTTGATGAAACGCGTGCTGGGATTTGTAAGGGATGACACAAAGGTAGCCATCACCGAAGCCTTCTCCAGCCTGTCGTTGATATCGTCAAAGACCTCCAGGTTCTCATCCTCGTGGGCAAAGGCCTTGACCACAGACAGATTGCCGATCATCTCATCCACAAAGGCAGTCTGATCGGACCTTGCCTCGCTCTGCTCCTTAAAGAGCTTAAAGGACCTTGTTGCCACGAACCTCGCCACCAGAAGAGACAGAGGCGTGAGCACAACCACCACGATGGCTATGCCAAAGTTCAGATAGAACATGAACACCAGGGTTCCAACTATGGTCACGATGCCGGTAAAGAGCTGGCCAAATCCCATCAGCAGCCCGTCCGCAAACATATCCACATCGGAGATGAGCCTTGATACTATCTCACCTGTGGGCTTGTTGTCAAGATAATTAAAGGGCAGATTCTGGAGTTTGGAGAAGCCTTCCGCCCTCACGTCTCTCACCACGCTGTAGGTGATCTTGTTGTTGGCCCTGTTCATCACCCACTGGCAAAGAGCTATGAACATGACGATAACAGCCATTTTGACCACAGTTCCTGAAAGGCTTCCAAAGTCAACCTTTCCTTCTGCCACGATACTGTCTATGGCCCGGCCCGCAAGGATCGGCACATACAGGGACAAAAGAGCCGTCACCACAGCCAGCACCATTGAAAGAGCTATAAGAAAATGATATCTTCCGGCGTACCGAAGGACTTTTTTCAGGGTGTTCTTCTTCATACCGCACCCTCCTTCTTGTACTGGGAATCATAGATTTCTTTGTAGGTCTCGCAGCTTTCCAGAAGCTCATCATTAGTTCCGATGCCAACAACCTTACCGTCATCAAGGACAATGATCCTGTCGCAGTTAAGGACAGAGGATGCCCTCTGGGAAACTATAAAGGTCGTGGGTGGATTGTCCATTTCAGCTATAGCTTCACGGAGTTTCTTATCAGTCAGATAATCCAGCGCCGATGCGCTGTCATCGAGGATAAGTATCTCGGGTTTCCGGACCAGTGCCCTTGCTATGGTAAGCCTCTGTTTCTGACCGCCGGAGAAATTCTTTCCTCCCTGAGCAACCATGTGATCCAGGCCACCGGCTTTACCCTCCACTATCTCTTTTGCCTGAGCGATCTCAAGGGCGCGGTTTATCTCATCGTCGGTGGCGTCATTCCTGCCCCAGCGGATATTGTCCCTTATGGTCCCATGGAAAAGAACTGCCTTCTGGGGCACAATTCCTATGCGTTCCCTAAGAGCCTCCAGGTCGTAGTCTCTGATATTCCTTCCGTCCAGGAGCACCTGCCCCTGTCTTGCATCGTAGAACCTGGGAATAAGGTTAATAAGGCTTGTCTTGCCGCTTCCGGTTCCGCCGATCACGCCGATCCGCTGCCCGCGTTTAACGGTAAAGTCAATATCCTCAAGGGAGTCCTCGCTGTCTCCGGCGTACCTCATAAATACATGGGAAAAGACAATGTGGTCAGGAGTTTCTGTAAACTCAGTAACCGCACCGTTTTCCATGGATGACTTAAGCTCCAGCATCTCCTCTATCCTGTTACCCGAGGCAATGGCCTTGGTGACTGTGATGATGAGGTTGGCAAACTTGATAAGCTCCACCAGGATCTGGGACATATAGTTGTAAAGAGCCACCACCTGGCCCTGGGTAAGGTCGCCGGAGTTTACTCTGATTGCGCCTCTGTAGATAAGAAAAGCCACAGCAAGATTCAGGATTGCATATGTTGCGGGATTCATAAGAGCTGTTACGGTTCCCACGTGATTCTGCAGGGAAGTCAGAGCATCGTTTTGCCTGTTAAAGTTCTCCTTCTCCTTCTCTTCAAGGCCAAAAGCCCTGATAACACGGACTCCGGTGTGGTTCTCTCTGGTAAGACCAAGGAGCTTGTCAAGCATCCCCTGGATCTTTCCGTAACCGGGGATGCTCCATCTCATGATAAGTCCCACTACCAGAAATAGCAGGAATATGGTCACAAGGAAGATCAGCGCCATCCTGGCGTTAATGGTAAAGGCCATGACCATTGCGCCGAACACAACGAAGGGCGAGCGAAGGAGAAGCCTGATGGTCAGGTTGACTCCCTGCTGGACCTGGTTCACATCGCTGGTCATTCTGGTGATCATGGCTGAGGTGCCGATGCTGTCCATGTCCGAATAGGAAAGCTTCTGTATATTTTCAAAGAGGGCCCGCTTTACTTTTTTGGCAAAGCCCGCAGCTGCTCTTGCGGCAAAAAACTGCGCCGTCACGGCACATATAAATCCAACAAGACAAAGAAGCAGCAAAACAAGGCACATCCTGATGACATATGTCCTATCTCCGTTCGCTATTCCCACGTCGATCATGGACGCGATGACAAGGGGAACGAACAGCTCGAAGGATGCCTCCAGCAGCTTAAACAGCGGTCCCAATATGGATTCTTTTCTGTAGTCTTTCAGGAAAACCAGTAGTTTCTTCATGATTTATATCTGTACACCTTTTCGTTATATATTTCACCCTATTCACAAAAGTGTTTCTAAATATGAATTGGTTCTTTTCTTGCGTTGGAAGTGATTAGGCGCTGTGGGGCGCGGGGCTTGTGAATTGTTCAGGTTACATGGATCTTGCTTTTTCCAAACTGACGGGAAAAGACATCCCGGCATTTGCCATGAGAGCCCTCTCCGACGCAAATC
>JAILFT010000156.1 GCA_024697425.1 Butyrivibrio sp.
TCTTGAAACGCCAACAAATATGCCCCTTAAAATATAAATTCATTTGGAATATCTGCTAGCGAAATAAAGAAGCTACATAAATAGAATAACGCTAATAGTGTATCGTCACAACACTATTGGCGTTATTTTAGTTTTATTTAATATTTCGATTATACTTTTACCTTTTTATAATTTTATTTCACTATTATTTCATCTGTTGTTCTGTTATGTTCGGGTTTTAAGCGATTTGGGCAAAAAAACAGCACCACGGAATGTGAATCCCGCAGTGCTTATGATTGGTATAGCAATATGACTAATGTACTAATTATCCTCTTTTGCAATGTCTTCCATGATCTGAAGAACTATATCCGATGTCAGACCTGTATCTTCTGATACAGAATCAGGCGAAGACCCTTTTTTAAGAAGGCGCATGGCAATGTCCCGTGCTTTAAGATCTGCCCCTTCTTTTATACCTTCTTTTCTTCCTTCTTCTATAAACAGTTCTTTTACTTCAGCTTCGTTGTATTCTGTATCTAGCATACCTTCTACCTCCGCTTTGTGGGTCATAAGAAAATCATGTATTTCATAATCCCCGGGCATTGCATTAAGCGCTGCCCTTACCGCTGCCACAATATCGCGCTCATCCTGCCCGGCAAGATTAACGTTAATTTCATTGATGAACCAGGAATACTCCTCAAGGGGCTTACAGGCTTTCATAAGTTTCAGACTGTGACCATGATTGATGTTGATCATTCGGACTTTCACTTCAACATCAGACTCTTTTCTATGTTCATCGGTAAACGAATCGCTGAGCCTTAAGATTGTCTCGTCTTCAATCTTCTTTTCCCCGTTATAGAAAACGACCAGTTTAGGTACCGGAAGTGAAATGAGACTTGAACTGTACTTGTTCAGCTTATTTCTGGCGATATAAGCCGAATAAAGATCACTAAGGTATTGCAGCATACGAAGCGGCATGTTCGGATTATAAGATGACTGATGTTCATATACATTAAGGATGTCCGAAATCAAGAACGATGTGTCGTTCTTCATCCCCATATACAGTACATCCTTCAGAGTATTGAACTCTATGGCATCAGGATCATCATACTTCGAATCATTTACAGCATTATACAACTGAAGTGTCCACCGGCGATTCTCTTCCCGCCCGAAAACAAAGTTCAGAAGCCTGTCCCTGTATTCCCTATTTACTTGTGTTTCTGACAATTTCTTTCTCCTTATAATTATAGGTTTTCTGCATATCACATGCAAGGTGGTAAGTCACCGCTGACGGATAGTATCAGTGGTTTCTGCCCGGCCGGGCTTTGAGCTGCGGGCAGAACGTCCGCAACGAAGAAAGAGTATCACATGTATGATAATGGTTCAATAGCTTGTGTACAATCTTAAGGAAACCTTAAGAAATATAACACTTCTTAAGAAATTAACGATATTTACCCTTTTACTTTTTTCTTATAAAAATCCTTAACTATCATCCTGATCAGTTGTTTATCATCATCAGTCATCTTCTGGTAGTAATATATCAATTCCTCCACATCCAGATTGTTTACGCCAAATCCCTGTATATTGGCCTCCTCATCTCTTTTCTCTGAAAGAGCCATATCAACAAGTTTGTCCATTCCTATGTCAAAGTATGAGGATAATAAGGCAAGTACTGCTGTAGGCGGTATGATCCTTCCGTTTTCATAATGCGAGTAGGTGGCACGTGTAACTCCGACTGCCTTGGCCACTTCGTGCTGTTTTACCCCTTTGTCTTTTCGTAGCAGCTGCAAATATCTTCCAAGGATATTTGTGTTATCATAATCATTCATGACAAATCCCCACATAATCTGTTTAATTGGCTGTCAGCTGGTAATGCTGTGTTCATTTTAACACTATTTGTGTTGCTTTAAAACACCGTATGTGTATTTGCCTTGTACAGAATATATCTATGGAGGGATATATGATAAAAGGTTTAAACGTCAAATTACAGACATTACGGAAGCAATACCACTTATCTCAGAAGGATGTGGCCAATGCAATAAATGTTTCTCCGTCTATTATCTCAGGTTATGAGACAGGCGAGAGGAGCCCCAGTCTCGAGAACCTTCTTGCTCTTTCTTATCTATACAGATGCTCTACTGATTACTTATTGGGAAAAGAAAAAGAACTATTTGTAGAAGCAATCGATACCAGTCATATGACTGAGCTCCAGGTGCAGCGACTATCAGCATTCGTAGACAGCTTAAAAACAGCCCGGGAGGGATCTTAACGATCCCCACCGGGCTGTCAATTGTGTTAATAGATTTATCAATTAGTTGATGGTCTGATCTCCGCGAGGTGAAGCATATTCAGTTCCGATCACGCCATGGAGTTCCTTAACAACGTAGTCGATAACTGCCTCGTCAAGAACGATACCTGTGTCAAACTGTGAGCTTGCATTCTGGAATACAAAGTATGTATCGCCGCCTGCTGCGCAGAAGTTATTGGTTACAACTGCATATGTATCCTTCTCATTGAAAGGCTGTCCGTTGATGCTCTCAATTGTTACTCTTCTGATTGCTGAAGGCTTGTAATAGGTAGATGCAGGATATGCTGTGCCCTTAGCAAAAGGCTTGGATGTATCAAGTGTGAACTTGATGCCCTTTGTCTGAGGATATCCACCGATGGCATCAGGTGTGCAGTAGGTTGATGCCTCAAGTGCTTCAAGAAGCTCTGCGCCTGTTACATAAACAACAGCTACAGTATTTCCGAAAGGAAGAACTGTGTTTATATCAGCCTTGGTCACAGGACCTGCATTGATGGCTGCTCTGATTCCACCACCGTTTGTGATGGCTACAACATGATCTGTAGGAACATTGAGAGAGCCTTCCTTGGATACTGACCACAGAAGTGCATCTGTGATAAGGTCGCCAAGGTTTGTCTCCTCGGTTCTGTTTCCGGGAGCCTTTGCGCCGTTAAGGTCAACCTTACTCTCTGCAAATACTACGCCGTACTCATTCTCTACTCTCTTGATGATAGCATTTGTAACTGCCTCAGTGATAACTTCCTTCTGAAGTCCGTCAAGTGTAATAAGGTAGTTGTCTTCAAACTTCTTGGTAGCATTGTCGAGAACAACAACACCGATAGTCTGAAGCTTTGTTCCTGTTGATCCGATGGGCTCTGAAGGCTTCTCAGCTGACATAACTGTATGTGAGTGGCCATCGATAAGAAGATCAATACCCTTTGTGTTCTTGTAAAGATCAATACTCCTGTGTCCGTCGGGAGCTGACTCTTCGTCTACACCAAGGTGAGAAAGGCAAACAACAAGGTCTGCGCCCTGGTCCTTAAGTGTTGTAACCTGTTCCTGTGCACATGTGTAAAGATCTCCCTTTGAAAGGAACTTGATTCCCTGGATAAGAGCGGGATTAACCTTGGTCTGAGTCTCAGGTGTCTCCATTCCGAAGAAACCGATCTTCATGCCTGACTTTGTTGTGTACATGGTATTAGGTGCAACGATGGTATTTCCGCTTGCATCAAAAACATCTGCACAAACAGTCTTAAATTTGGCAACTGCAAGGTTAGCCTTAAGCTGTGTATAACCATAATCAAACTCATGGTTTCCAAGGGTAACGATGTCGTAGCCGGCTGCATTCATTGATGCGATAGCATCAAGTCCCTTTGTAGTGCTTACAAAAGGTGTACCCTGGCTGAAATCACCTGCATCTACAAGAATAACCTCTGCTCCCCTTTTCTGCAGATTCTGCTTAACAGATGCGATGTAAGCGTAACGTCCGATTGCCCCGTGAACGTCATTGGAATGAAGAATGATAGTCTTGCCGGAAAGATCGGCAGGAACATCAGCAAGTGTCTTAACCTCAGCAACAGCATTGTAAGCATGAGCTGTCAAAGCTGTGGCATTGCAGGTAAGAACCAGTGCCAATGCAAGAAGAAATGATAGTGCTCTTTGTAAAACTCTTTGTTTTTTCATAAAACCACTTTCCTCCTAGAAAATATTAAATTGGACCTCAGGATTCTATTATATTATCAACGGGGATGGATTTAAACAGATTTCTTAAGAAATTAGTCCCTAATTTTTTAGGATTTTTTTATGTATTTTTTCAGACATAAAATAAGAGGCTGCCTAAAAGGCAGCCCCTCGTCACCACTGGTCAGTGGAATTATTTGTTTCTTGTATCCTTGTAAGCCTTAACTGCAGCTTCAACGCCGGCCTTAAGTCCCTCAAGACCTGCCTTAGCAACGTCTGCGCTCTGCTCAGCGAGCTCTTTTGCAATCTCCTGAGCCTTCTTTGCTGCCTCTTCAAGCTTCTCCTTGGTCTCGTCATCTACGAATGACTTCTTCTCCTCACCGCCGCAGTTGCATTTCTGAGCTGCCTTCTCTGCGATAGCTGCCTGAGCTGCTGCAAGACGAGCTACAGGTACACGGAAAGGTGAGCATGATACATAGTCAAGACCGATCTTGTGGCAGAACTCAACGGATGAAGGATCTCCACCGTGCTCACCACAGATACCTACGTGAAGCTTAGGATTAACGGGCTTGCCAAGCTTAAGTGA
>JAILFT010000181.1 GCA_024697425.1 Butyrivibrio sp.
TACTGTGCCGGAGGATAGAATATGGATAAAAATCTCTTTGCTATAAGAATATAGACGTCCTTAGCCAGGGGAGACAGGGAATTCAACGCCCCTGTCACACCTGTGGGAATGATCGCATAGTGATCTGTAACTTTGGAATCGTCTGTATACATGGTCTTCTCGATTCCCTTGTACATGCCGTTCTTCATAATATTGCCCGCAAACTCGGCAACTTCACTTACCTTTGAGATACCGTTAATGTTCTTCGTTATCTCTTTTGCCACTGCTGTAGTCAGGACTCTGGCATCTGTTCTTGGATAGGTGGTGAGCTTCTTCTCATAGAGCTCCTGGGCGATATCCAGGGTCTGGGCGGGGCTTATCTTAAAGCGCTTGGAGCACACCGCCTGAAGCTCAGCCAGGTTAAACAGGAGCGGCGCTTTCTTCTGGGTCTTGCCGGACTCAATGCTGTCGATCACAGCCTCTTTTCCCTTAAGCTTATCTATCAGGGCCTTTGCGTCCTCCTCCTTCTTAAAGCCGTTCTCCTTGTACAAAAGAGGTGACTCAAAATAGGAAGATCCCTTGACGGCCTTCCACTCAGCAGAAATATTAGCATCGGAAAAAGACCCGACTATACGATAGAAAGGGGTCTCGACAAAGTTTCGTATCTCACGCTCGCGCCTTACAACCATGCCAAGAACGCAGGTCATAACACGACCCACGGCAATTGCAGTGTACTTCTTGGTGGCTGCAGCGTCATTTACAAGCTTTCCGTATTTAACTGAAAGTGCTCTGGAAAAATTCATGCCAAGACTGTAATCTTCAATGGCACGCATGATACCCGAATTTCCAAGAAGAGCATAGTCGGACATGGGGCGAGCCTCTGCTATCCCCCTTCTTATCTCCTCGTCGGTCTGGGAGTCGATCCAGACCCTGAGCTCCTTCATGCCATCACGAACACCGCCGAAGCTTCTGATATTCTCCTCGATGGTCTGTCCTTCTCTTCCTGAGTCTCCGGCCCAATAGACCGTATCTATATCATCACGGTGAAGACATTTGTTGACAAATTCATACTGCTCTTTGACATTATCGATAACGCCGTACTTGTATTTTTCGGGCAAAAAAGGCAAGTCTTCCAATCTCCACTTGCCATACTTTTCGTCATATGCTTCGGGGTAGAGCATTTCCACAAGGTGACCCACGCACCAGGTGATAACATAGCTGTCGTTCTCGATGAACATCCTGTTTCCGCCGGGAACGTTCAGCACCTTCGCAAATTCTCTTCCCACCGAAGGTTTCTCGGTAATAATAAGTTTCTTAGCCATTCGTTAATTCATCTATCCCAATGAGCTTAAGCTTGCAACCGGGCTTAAGTGCTGCGTCCAAAAGCCAGTTATCAAACCCGGCTGTGGAAAAGAGATAGATCACATCTCCCTCAAGTCTTGCTTTTTTCGCGCAGTACTCCAGTTTTTCAAGGTCGGCATGGGTCAGCGTCTTCTGCCAGCTGCATATGCCAAGGGCTGTATCTCCCATCTCGCTCTGGGCGATGATGTCAATGTTGCCCTCCTTGCCGATCCACTCTCCCTCTTCCTCGATCTCAAAGGGGAAAAGACCTCTCTCTTCAAGCCTTAAGATGTACTCGCGGCACACTGACCTGAAGTAGGTTCCGGCGTAATTCTGAATTCCTGCAGATATAAATATATCATAAAACTTATCCGCAGGCATCTGTAATAAACTGCTCTCATTAGGGAAGATGAACCTGAAATAGAAATCAAGAAGAGGGTCACAGATCCTGTAAACTCCCTTCATTACGTTCTCTCTTCCGGCATTTCCGAAGGAGTAGGCTTTTTCCGCAAAGTCATGATGGATCAGGGTCTTTAGGTACACAGAGATCTTGGCCCTTGAAAAGCCCGTTACATGATAGATATCGTTGAGTTTATTGGCACCTCTTGCCATCTCTGACAAAAGTGTGTGATAAACGGAAGTCTCCCGAAGGCTGTACTCGGTAAGTCTCAAGGCCTCACCGTACAAAAACGATCCGGGATCCAGAATATTCTTTATGACATTCTCCCTGAAGGACAAAGAGTCATCGAAGTATCTCCACAAAAGAGTCTGTCCCCCAAGAACCGAATAGGTAAGAACCGCATCTTTGTAGGGCATGTTTTTGAAGTATGCTCTCATCTCCGCAAAGGACAAAGGCTTGATCTTCCTGAAGCCTGCAATATGAGCCGAAAGAGCTCCAAGGCTTGAAACCATGCTGTTCTCTACCCAGGAGACGTCGTTGCTCATAAGAAGCACCAGTATCTGCCTGTATTTGCCGTTCTTCTGCACAAAGTCCGTCAGCTCCTTCATGAAGGTGTCGGAGCTCTTGATGATGTACTCGAAATTCTTGATCACAAAGATGACGGGATTTCTGCCTGTGGCGGCAAAGGCGGTCTCAAAGATATCCGTGTAGGTGGGAGTTTTTGCAAGGACACTTCCCTCCTCCATCAGCTCTCCTGCCCACAACAAAACCTGCTCGGTGCTTGAACAGCTACGGGCAGTGTAAAAGACGCTTCGTCTGTTTTCTATAAACTTGAAAATAAGAGAGTTCTGTTCAATATTCCTGTGGCCGTAGACCACAAGAATATTTGAACGTCCGCTCTCATAGTATCTGTTTAAAAAAGCAAGATCTATCTTTCTTTGTTCTTCCATAAGGGGATCACATTTTCCTGCAATTATTTTTTGTTGATATATCCGCTGGCCTTAAGAAGCTCTGCGCACTCAACAGCTCCGCCTGCAGCACCTCTTAATGTGTTGTGGGAAAGTCCTACAAACTTCCAGTCATAGATGGAATCTTCCCTGAGTCTTCCGATGCTTACTCCCATGCCGCCTTCATAGTTGACATCAAGAGCAACCTGAGGTCTGTTGTCCTCCTGCATGTACTGGATGAACTGCTTCGGAGCGCTGGGAAGCTTAAGCTCCTGAGGAACACCTGAGAAGTTCTCGAGCTTTTCAATGAGCTGCTCCTTGGTTGCTTTCTTTTTAAACTTAACAAAAGCAGCTGCGGTGTGACCGTAAAGAACGGGAATTCTGATGCACTGGCAGGTGATCTTTACATCGTCAGCGGGAACGATAACTCCGTTCTCAATCTTACCCCAGATCCTTAAAGGCTCCTTCTCGGACTTCTCTTCCTCCCCGGAAATGAAGGGGATCACATTGCCAACCATCTCGGGCCACTCCTCAAAGTTCTTGCCTGCACCGGAGATAGCCTGATAAGTTGTAGCCACTACCTCGTAGGGCTCGAACTCCTTCCATGCTGTAAGAGCGGGAGTATAGCTCTGAATTGAGCAGTTGGGCTTAACTGCGATAAAGCCGTTTGTTGTGCCAAGTCTCTTTTTCTGGAACTCGATGACATCCATATGTCCGGGATTGATCTCGGGAATGATCATGGGAACGTCAGGAGTCCATCTGTGGGCACTGTTATTGGAAACAACGGGAGTCTCTGTCTTTGCATACTCCTCCTCGATGGCCTTGATCTCGTCCTTGGACATGTTTACAGCTGAAAGCACAAAGTCAACGTCCTCTGAAACAGCCTTAACATCTGTAACATCCTTTACAACGATATCCTTAATGGAAGCAGGAATCTCCCCATCCATCTTCCATCTTTTTCCCACTGCCTCCTCGTAGGTCTGTCCTGCGCTTCTGGGGCTGGCTGCAATTGTCTTAACCTCAAACCAGGGATGGTCATTGAGGATTGAGATGAATCTCTGTCCTACCATTCCGGTTCCGCCAAGTACTGCTACTTTCAACTTCTCGCTCATAATTTTTCTCCTCTTCATAAATATTTTGCAAGTGGACAGTTTATTATCCACTAATATACTTTGGTAATCATCGCTTTTCCATAGAAAAATCTGCGATAAACTTATCATTAAGTGCTATGACTTCCTTCATCCTTACAGGGCTGGGAGCACCGATGGTAAGACGCTTCTCCACGCAGGTCTTAAGGCTGATGGCATCGTAGATATCCTCATCAAACAGCTGGGAAAACTCCTTGAGCTCCGCAATCTTAAGATCGTCAATCGCGCATCCTCTGTCTATGCAGGCAAGGACAAGTCTTCCGATAACAGAGTGTGCATCCCTGAAGGGCATTCCCTTGTTTACCAGATAATCTGCCGCATCGGTGGCATTGGTAAAGCCCATCATGGCACTCTTTTCCATATTTGCCCTGTTGAACTTGATGGTCCGAAGCATGTCCGTGAAAAGAGTAAGACAGTGGCTTACGGTATCGATGGCATCAAATGCCGCCTCTTTGTCCTCCTGCATATCCTTGTTGTAGGCCAGGGGGATTCCCTTCATTGTGGTCAAAAGAGACATCAGGTCGCCGTACACTCTTCCGGTCTTACCTCTTACAAGCTCCGCGATGTCAGGGTTCTTCTTCTGGGGCATGATGCTGCTGCCTGTTGAATAGGCATCGTCTATTTCTATGAATCTGTATTCGTTGGAATTCCAGATGATGATCTCCTCGCTGAATCTTGAAAGATGCATCATTACTGTAGAAAGTGCAGACAGGTATTCGATAAGATAGTCCCTGTCGGAAACGGAATCCATACTGTTTAAGGTAGGTCCGTAAAAATCAAGAAGAGAGGCCGTATACTCCCTGTCAAGAGGATAAGTGGTCCCCGCAAGGGCTCCGGCTCCCAGTGGACAATAGTTCATCCTGTGATAGATATCCTGCATTCTTAAGGCATCTCTTTTAAACATCTCAAAATAAGCCCCGAGATGATGGGCAAGAGTCACGGGCTGAGCCTTCTGAAGATGAGTAAAGCCGGGCATATAGGTCTCGACATTGTCTCTCATGGTATCGTTCAGGACCTTAAGCATATTGATAAGAAGCTCGGAAGATGAAAGAACCTGCTCTCTTGCATAGAGCCTCATGTCCAGGGCCACCTGGTCGTTCCTGCTTCGGCCGGTATGTACCTTCTTGCCGGCATCACCGATCCTGTCAATAAGATTTGCCTCAAGAAAGCTGTGAATATCTTCATATTTGGAAGTGATCTCAAGCTTCCCGGCCTTCACATCCTCAAGGATCGAATCCAGTCCCTTAACTATGCTGTCTCTCTCCTCTTCCGATATGATGCCCTGCGCCGCCAGCATCCTTGCATGGGCCTTGCTGCCTGTCACGTCCTGTTCAAGAAACCTTTGGTCAAAAGAGATTGATGCATTAAAATCCCAGGCAAGCTCGTTGATGCTTCCTGTGAATCTACCGCCCCATAACTGTGCCATTAAGCAATTCTCCTTCACTGCAATGTGGTAAAGTCAAAAAAATTATAATCACAACTTAACATAATACAAATTTAAAAACAACATGGTTTTTTCACAAAAAAATACTGCCGATTTGATTCTCGGCAGTACTTTTGCACTAATATTCAGATAACTACGATTTTCTCCTTCTGGGCATCCGTCCTGAAGGTAAGCTTGTCGTAGGTTTTTCTGTCCTCTATGGCCTTGTAGATGACCCCGGATATTATAAGTATCGTATTGGCAAAGATATACTCGGTGACCACAACACATGCTCCGTTTCCCTTGTCTATCTCGGCCTGAAGGGCTGTCTGCTCCGCAAGCAGTTCTTTTATCCTGATCTCCTTGCTGGTAACAGCGGCGTTAATCTTAACCTTCCACTGCATAAGCTCGCGGCTTCCGGCTCCTACCTCCTTGAGTCTGTCTTTTTCCTTATTCAGTACCTCCAGCTGCTCGCTCTCACGGTTTATGGCCTTCTGGGTGTTGTTGTACTGATTAAGGATGTTTGAGTTGACACCTATGTTCACTATGGTCTTGGCTCCGGTCTTATTGCCAAGCTGAGCCGCTTCCACCCCGTACAGAGCGTTGATGGTTCCGCCGTAGATAGTTCCCGAGCGTCCAAGAGTCTTTATGCTTCCTCTGGAATCTATCTTGCAGTTAAAGAAATAATTGGCAGATATATTCTCTCCCGAAATAGTGGAGCCCTCAAAATACTTGGCAGTGATATCGCCTCCGGCAGTGACGCTTCCTCTTATAGGCGCTGTAACGCCGCCTTTTATCAGTACTCTTCCGCCGGCAGAAATATCGGAGCTCTCCATGTGGCCTCCGATAACAATATCACCGGTTGCTTCAATAACGCTGCCGGAATGGACATCTCCCACAACGTATATGGATCCGTCGTATTTGATCCTCTTATCGGTTATCTTAACATCCTGAACAACCATCAGTTTCCTTATGTCCACCTTTCCGTCCACCATGCTGATGGCGCCGGTTATAGTGGCTACATAAGTAACTCTGTCGTTCATTATCATGAAGCCGTTCCCTTTAAGGATCGGTGTCTCTTTTCCCGGAACTGCCTTAACAAAATTGCCGAAAACATCATATCCGTCCAGGCCTCTTGTGGCCTTGTGATAGAAGGCAATCTTATCCCCTACCTTAACCTGCTGAAGATTTCCAACATCTGTAAGGTCCGCGGTTCCGTCCTTGAGAATTTGGGGCTCATTTCTTCCTTCGATGTCAAAAAAGTAATCGTAGAATCCATTGGTGCCGTTAATGACCTCTTTACCGGTGGCTACAATATACTTCTCGTTGGGATCAAATTCCGTCACTATCCTGTCTACGGCATCACTGTTGACTCCATAGACAATGCCGCATCTTTTCAGGAACTTTTCGATAACATTCTTAGTGTATTTCTGCCCATCGCCTCTTAAGGGGAGCTTTAGCTGAGCAAGCATCCTGTTGTCGGATATCGTCAGATAGCTGTCTTTTTTGTCATACATTTCCTGAACCAGGTAGTCATCACCGGAAAGCTTGGATCCTGCCGCCGTTGCTGCGCTAAGGTTCTCGATCTGAACAGCCTTATCCTTGTCGTAATCGCCATTGATAAGTTTAAGCCTTATCCTGCGCATGTCTCTGGCAGTATACATCAGAGAGGAATATCTGGAGATATCCAGACCATCCTCAATTCCCAGGCGAATCTCCCTCATCTGATCAGCCTGGTAAAGCGGCTTGCGATAAGGGGTTATATCAATCTGATGCTCAAGTCCGATGCGCATCTCATACATCTGCTGCCAGTTGTAGGCTGCATCTGCGTACTGATGAACATCAACTCCGGATTCAAGGCCCAGCCTGATCTCTCTGATGGCATCACCTCTCATCTCACCGGAGATGTAATCATCTATGGGCAGCCCCTTCTTTATGGCTATCCTTACCTCTTCAAGCTGCTCATCATCAAAACGGTCTGCGATATATTTTGAAATATCAACCTCATCCAGAAATGCCTTGTGAAGCTGATTAAGGATTGAGGCATTATACCCTTCTATCTGGGCAGGCGTAAATATCAGACCATCCTCAGCGCTCTCTCTGATGGCCCTCATCTTGAGAAAGGGAGTAGAAACAGATGCATAAGATGAAATATCAATACCAGCCTGAAGGCCTTTTCTGATCTCACGCATCTGAAGGCTGTCAAAGGCAGGATCAAGATAAAAGATAACAGGAACAGGATTGTCTATATTAAGGCCCAGTCTGACCTCTCGCATCTGATCGGCAAAGAAATCCTTTCTGGCGTACTGTGATACATCGACACCGGCAACCAGGCCCTGTCTTATCTGCGCCAGCTGAAGGACGTCAAAGCCTTTTTTTCTGTACTCTGACATATCTATTCCCTGATACATCTCAAGGCGCATTTCTTCCATGGCGGTCCAGGGCATGGAGGGATCCATGTATCTTTTGACGTCTACCTTGTCATTGATTCCTTTTCTTATCTCCGCAAGCTGAAGAGCGTTGAATTTCAAAGCCCTAAGCTTCTCCACATCAGCGCCCAATTGTTTTAAAAGTTCAAGTTCTTTTTCAACAGAGTTCTCATTAAAGGACTTCAACCCGGAATAACTATTTCGTGCAAGCTTATCATCGTCAATAATCGCCATAATTACCCCTGTTTTCAAGATTGTACAGTTAATACTATTATAAAGCATAATCACGCATTTTTGTTAATACGCTAACATGTTTTCGTAAGTTTTAATATTTCATCCCTTTGTATAAATTGTACAAAATCGTATTTTTAACGTTACATTTTTCCTCAAAAATGCACTAAAAAATTGACACAAAGCCTACATTCCATTAGACTTGATTTATAAAGATTTAATATTTTAATAGGTAGGAGAATCAACTAGTGAAAGACTTAAAACATCTGATCTACTTCGAGAATCTGCTTCTCGAAGCAAACAATGAGCTGGTTCAGAAAGCCCAGGCAGATGGCAGGATCTGCGTGGCTTATACCTGTGAGAACACCCCCGAGCCATTACTTAACCTTGAGGGTGCTTTTTCTGCGAGACTTCGCGCTCCCAGAACAGGATCTCTGGACATTTCAACTTATTACATGACCAGCTTTCTGTGTGAATACAGTCGTGCTCTCTTAGAGCGTGCCATCGAGGGAGGCTATAACTTTGCTGATTGTATCATCACTCCCGACGGCTGTTCCATGATGAACCGCTGCATCGAAAACATGGAGCTTTTAAAGACCATGGGACAGGGCAAGGATAAGTTCTTCTTTGAGTACATGGAGATCCCCATGAAGGCTGACGACAACGGTCTTAACCTCTATGTCCTTCAGTGCAAAAATCATATCCTTACTCCTCTTCATGAGAAATACGGCATTGATATTTCAGATGCTGCCATCAGAAAGGCAGTTGCCGAGCACAACGAGATCTGCGAGCTGATCCGTGCCATCGGTGACTTCAGAAAAGAAGCCAATCCCAGAATAACCGGATATGAATTCAACGTTATCACCCTGGCAACCTACGTTGCTCCCAAGTACCTCATTAAGGATAAGCTCAAAGAGACCTTAGAGGAGCTCAAGACCCGTGAGCCTGATGAGAACAGCAAATTCAGAGCAAGAGTCATGGTTGTTGGTTCCGAGGTTGATGATACGGATTTTATTAAACTGATCGAGGAATCCGGAGCCTATGTTTGTGCAGATAGATTCTGCTACGGCTCTCTTCCCGGAAGAAATCCCATTGTTCTTAACGACGATGAGGATGCCCTTACACAGATCTGCAGAGCCTACATGAACAAGGGTGAGTGCCCCAGATTCATGAATACCGACAAGATGGATCACCGCAGGATCTATGTTGATGAGCTGGCAAAAGAGTATAAGGCTGACGGTATCATCTACGAACAGATGAAGTTCTGTGATCCCTGGGCTTACGAGAAGATGATGGGCTCTCACATCCTCAATGAGAAATACGGCTATCCTGTTCTTGCCGTTGACCGTCCTTACTCCATCGGTAATTCAGGTCAGATGCAGACCAGAGTACAGGCTTTTGTAGAGAGCATCGAGATTAAGAATATTCAGAGAGGTAACGCGAATGGCTAAACAGGTTGGCGCCGATAGACTTGGCGATTTTTATAAAGAGGGCTCCAAGGTTCGTAAACGCCGTGAATGGCGTGGCCTTGCAGATACAATGTATGACTATTCAAGATGGCTTAAGATAATGATGACTCTCGGCAAGTTCGTCATGAAGCCAAGAAATGTAAAGGCCATGTTCCGCTACAGATGGATGGCCAACTACCTTGCCGTTCCCATGATGGTAGACAGACACACTCAGGGACTTAGAGGTGAATACCTTCGAATCTGCCACGAGGAGCAGGATCTTGTAATCGATGACGTTGCAAAGCTCCTTGATTCACTCTTCAGAGGTGACCGCAGAATCGGTAACGACAAGAAATTCTCCGACAAGGTTGTTCTTGTGGATGAAAACGAGATGACAGCTGTAATGATGGGCTTCCCCACTCTTAAGTGTCTCTCCAGAGAAACACCTTCTACCTATGTATCTGTTCTTCTTAACCAGTACGCAGCCTGCCACTACATTGACGTGGCTCAGGAATTCGGTCTTGCAGGAGATGTTTGTCCCATGCCTGAAGCCGAAGCCGGAGTTTCCATCGATGATGATGCTCCCGTCCTTGGTGCCTGCGCTATCCAGTGCAACACCACCTGCGACGGTTCACTTCTTGGAAATGGCGTAATCTCCCAGCGTCTTGAGCACGAGGACGGAATCCCCGTATTCCAGCTGGCTGCTCCTCTTCGTCACAGAGAGGATGATGTTCAGGAATATGCCGCTCAGGAGATTCGAAATGCCATCGCCTTCATCGAGAAACACACAGGCGTTAAGTGGGACTGGGATGCATACTTTGAATGCGCAAAGCGTGTTAACTACGCTACCGAATGCCGTCAGGAATGGCTTGAGATGAACCGCACACCTTATCCTCAGGTTTTCGGATCAAATCTGGCTCTTTATACTGAGACCAACTACATGGCTATATGCGGAAGAGTTGCCGCCTTTGAGAAGGCAGACCGCAAGATCACAAAGCTTGCCCGCCAGGCTTACGCCAAAAAGAAAATGGCCGCCAAGGAATACAGGCACAGAGCCATCGTTTGGGGCGTCCAGTCTCACTACTACATGGACTTCCTTGTATGGCTTCTTAACTGCTGGGGTATTGTTCCTCTTACAGATATGCTTTCAATGGTATCCACCAAGAAGCTGGTAACTGAAGATACTCCCGAAAACAGAGAACAGGCTATCTACGATATGGCCTGGCTTACCGAAAACATGATCATGAGAAACCGTACTCACGGCGGATATAAGGTACTTCTTGATGAGCTTTGGGAGTTTGTTGAGATGTTCAACGCAGATATGGTTATCCTTTGGGAGCACATGAGCTGCAAGGCTCTTGACGGAATGCACGGTCTCTTCGAGGAGAAAGCCCGCGAAAAAGGTATCAATCTTGTATGGGTAACCCACGACCTGTTTGATCCCCGCATCATCTCCCGTCAGGGTGTTCGTGATCAGATCAATTCATACATGAGGACTGTATTTAACGAGGAACCCATCGATCCCTCACTTGAAGTACTTCCCGATGATAAGTCATGGTAATTGGCGAGTTTTCCACATCGTATAAAATAATTAAGGAGTTTTCATTATGCAGACATTTTTACATGTACTTAGCGTTATAGCTATCGTGATCGCAGCGCTCTTCGCTCTTACCTTCACGGTATATATCTTCAACCTTGACATGAAGCTCACAGCGGCCATCGAGCCCTGGCTTCTTAAGCACTACGACAAGATTGACAGAGATCAGCATCTTTGATGACCTAATCAGCTACAGGGCTGTCACACTAATAGTGTGGCAGCCTTTTTGACGCCCTGCACGTTGGCTGTATTAGGCATAAATATCATCAAATCCCCAATAGTATGCTTCAACTTTTTTATATTCATCCAAATCCTCTTTATAAGAAATTGAATTATAATCACACCATCTTCGCAAATATTCAGCAGCCTCTTCGATTTCCAAAAAATGCAATTCCGGCATTAATATGCACTCATTGAAATAATCTTCGCTCAACTCCCTATTGATATTTCCCTTACCATAACGTTCTAACAAATCCTTTTCTTTACTACCATGTCTATCACTTAATAATATCCCATAAACACAATGATGTTTCTTGTCCCAGTACCATTCATATTCAGGTTTATAATCTCTTGTAGTAACAATCAGCCAACTAAGGCTGATTTCTTCCTGTATAGCTCTTTCCATGTCTAAATCTCCTCTCCTTATTTTCATCGCCCGATCTATTTTGGTAAAATTAACGGCGGATTTCGCAATAACATAGTTATTACCGGCTTATACTTATCAACACCATAATCTTCAACAATACTAGTTATTTTGGCTCCGGCATCTTTAGAAGATGCGCCGCATAAGAACACTCTTTCATTGGCAGTTCCATAATCCAAAACAATAAACCTGTCATGAAATACCCCTCCTGTTCTTTGCATTGATATCTGCACAACAGGATATTCTTTGCTAAAATCTCTATACTCTACGCTGTGCAATTTCTTAGTTCCAACATTGTCACTAAATATAATAATCTTTACACCAACTGATGAATTCTTTAAATGCACTAATGTTCTGAGTCCAATATAATTATCAACAATATAAATGGACGTTTTTGCCTGACTATAGATAGACTCAAAGGCCTCATCTGCACTGCTGAACTTAGCATTAAACATAAGCCATTTATCGCCGTCGTCCGAAACAAAACTATTCATCATATCAGCCAACTCGGACTTTGTAACAACGTTCTTCAGTCCTTCTGCCACATCAGAAATCTGTTTTTCAAGAGAAATCATATTAGCATTGATCTTACTGATTGCAATCTTATTATTTGCCGTTTCCATACTTAATTGAAGCATTTCACGCTGTCCAATCAGATCACGGTTCACTAATATATAGTCTTTCATTTTCTTAAATGTCTTTACTAAATCAATGCTCTGTTTAACTGCGAGTTCTCCTTTGAGAACGGTCATCAACATATATATTCCTTCCTCAGTAAAAGCTCTTGGAAGATGACGTGATCCGCCCCAACTTGAGGTCGAAATTTTCGACCTCAAGATTTCCTCTCCCTTTTCTGCATCTCGTCATAATATGCCTTATATCGGTAGACACTTCGCTCACTTATACCATTTCGTTTGGCAATCTCCACCATTGTCATGCCCTGCTCGTGACAGGCGATAAAATCATTATATATCGACATCCACTTGGCATTATGCTTCTGACGACCGCTGGTCTTTCTGTTTTTATAATATTCAAGTTCTTCCCTGAGCTGGGTATTTTCCTTCTCTAGTTCTTTAATTCTATTTAGAGCATCCTTTAATGTCATACTATGTTTCATAATTCACCCACTTCCAACTTGCTATCAGTAATTGTCATTTTCATTTTGTCATAATAATATATTCATCGCCATGTTTTGTCAATTTGATTTTGACATGTTTTCGAAGTGTTTTTTCTTTACGAGCACAAATTTGTTAGCACAAAAAAAGTCTCTCATCCTGTTAAGGACAAGAGACTATTAATTACATAAAATCACATTC
>JAILFT010000008.1 GCA_024697425.1 Butyrivibrio sp.
CTTCGTCACACAGTTCCAGGAGCCTTGCTCCCTTTGAAGATTTTGATAATTCCTCCTGCAGGAAGGAAACTCTGCGCATGGTCTGAAAATTCTTTGTTCCAATGGCAGCTACATAAGCTAATGTATCCTCCGGCGTCATACTGCACCACTCCTCCTTCTCATCGATGGGAGGAAGCTCTGTAAGGACCTGGCTTCTGGTTCGCCTAAGGTATACCGGAGAAAGCTTTTCCTTAAACTCGGGAAGATTGGAAATGTGGGCCACAGACCTGATCTCTTCAGTCATGTCAGGGCGCACGAAATCAAGGAGGTTGCACATCTCCTCCACCCTGTTCTCCAGAGGTGTTCCCGTCATCAGAAGTATCCTTTCAGATTCGTTATCAAGCCTTCTAATATAGCGGGTGCGCTGTGCATCCGGATTCTTGATGTAATGGGCCTCGTCAATCACCAGCATTTCCAGTTTCATCCGGTTATCTATGCCGCCGACAATCTTACCCATGGATTCATAGTTGGTTATGGCTGCGCCGCCCTGCTCCTTCCATTTGGAAAAAGAGTCTTCAATAGTCGCGCCGTGCAGCGTAAAAGTCCTGATATTACTGAATTTCCCAATTTCTCTTCCCCAGTTCACAAGAACGCTGGCGGGACACACCACAAGGAAATGACAGACTCCTTCTGCCTTTGCACTTATGTGCGCCATGGCAGCAATGGCCTGAACAGTCTTTCCAAGGCCCATCTCATCACCAAGGAGTACGTCCTTCTGATGAAGAATGTACTTGGCACCAAAGGCCTGGTATGCTCTAAGATTCCCGGAAAAGCCGGAGAGATCAAGTTCAAGGCTGTCAATCTCCTCCGCCAGCTGAACGGGAATGCTCTCATAAATAAAGGGCCTGTTGCCCTTAACGCTTCCAAGGCTTTCCAGGAGCGCGTAGAAATCCGCACCGTTTTTCTTATATACTCTCAGTGCTTCTTCTGCAGGAGCGTTCTTGGCCTGCTGATACAGATCAAAGAATCCCAGCACATTTTGAAAGAACTCACTCCGGCTGAAGGTATATATGAATTCCACCATCTCAAGGGTATGAGCCTTTAGCTCTTTTCCGGAAAAGATCCAGTGAACCCCGTTTCTGATAAAGGGATCCTCCGCGATCTTTTTTGCCTGATTTTCAAGCCCTTTGGCAGTAATCTCCGCCTCTTTTCTCAGTTTCTCACACTTCATATACCGGAAAAGAGCTGTGATCAGTTCGCCGTTATTCTCATCAGGCTTTATGGAAATACCCGACGAGAGGCTGTTGGCAAATTCCGTGACGATGCGGCGGATAGCTTCAGTCTGCTTCTCCCCTATGCCTTCCACGGACTGCATCTCATAATCTGTTGCTCTTGCTATATCTCCAAGTGTGTTGTACCCCGCAGAAATAAGGGCAGACACTCTGATGCCTGCCTTCGACTTCTTAAGTTCCTCCACGGAAAAGGCGTCCAGCTTATCTTTGGCCTGCACGGCTGCTATCTGTCCGCAAAGCCCTTTTATCTGCTCCTTTTGAACATCCTTTTCGGCGTACATGGCCTTGAACGCAATATCCGCATCGCTGATGGCTTTTATAAGTTGTTTTAATTCTCTGAAATTCGGTTTCTGCATAGATTGATTATAGCACTATAAAAGCTGCCGCTCGGAATATTTATCCGAAACGGCAGCTTATTTTTTACAGTGTTAAGTTCATGAATTTTACCTCGATGCTCTGACCGACTTACTAAAAGAACCGTAGGTGTAATCACCTGTAGAATCCTTCATTCCGTATTTCACTCGGACATAATAGTTTCTGCCTTCAGGAAGTCCGGTCACGATTGCAACACCCTTGGTCTCGTCTTTAGCAGGTGTAACAGTAACTGACTTCACTCCGTAAAGGAATATGGGTGAAGGAGAATACTCAAATACAACGCTGCTGAATTCGCCGTATGCACCGATGGAGGATTTCATTGTAAGTCCCTCATCAGTAAATGCCGCAGATGCTGTGGGAGTAGCAGGTGTAACCTTCTTCCAGATAGGATAGATTGTTACATTATAATTTTTGAATTTATTCTGCTTGGCAAGCCCGATAATGGGATTTCTAACCGTCTTCCCATCAACGGTTGAATAAAGATTTATCTTGCCCTTACCATCCTTTGTTGTGGAGAGATAATCCACCACATATCCGGCTCTTTTGACACTCTGATAATATTTCTCAAGATCTGCGGAAATATCTCCTGTATACTGGTTTACTACTGTAAGGAGATCTTGTTCCGGCTGCATATAATATGAATTATCATCGTATCCGCCGTTATGGTTGACATATACACTGCAGAACTCTTCCATGAACACAGGAAGCAGGGTGATATCCGAAGCATTGTCCTTTTTTATTTTTGAAATATATACATTCCCATCAAGCTCGTTTTTGTAATCACCTTGTCTGAATGTAACGCTGGACTTTTCAGGTTCATAAACAGAGATAGCTTTCCATCCCTTGAATTCATAACCATCCAGTGACACTGTCTTTGGAGTCACATCACTTCCCATATAAACATGCTTCTCAGAACCCGCAAGTTCCTCAGCTTCTATATAGCTGGATCCGGTAAAGGGATTATATATAAATGCTTCACCGGCATAGGTTATGGTATACTCCATCCCTTCCCAAATAGCATAGAGCTTAACATTGTTATTCTTTCCATAGCTGAGCTCTTTAAGAGAAGTAACAGGCTCTTTTGACTTTGCTGATGCTGCAAATCCAACCAGAGTATATCCCTGCCTTGTCCAATCGGGAAGATCAAGAGTCTTATCTGTTGTGTACTCAAACTCTGCAGTCTCTACGCCATTTTTGTTTTCAACGTATCTGACACCGTCCTTATTGCTGATTGCATCGCCGCTGGCAAGTTTTGCATCTGTGGCATTAGGCATAAGTGTAACGGTATACCTGATAACTTCAAAGTCTGCTGTCAGCTCAATATCAGCCTTAGCTCCTCTCCTGATTGCTGTCACATGACCATTCTGAAGGATAACATCCTCTGTATTATCTGAAGTCCAGCCAACAAACTTATAGCCCTTTTTCTGAGCTGCAGCTGTGATCTTCACATCCTTTTTTTCGGAATACTTATAGAAGTTAACAGGCTTTGTGATTGTTCCACCCACGCCGTCATAAGTGATCCTGTAAGTCTTTGTATCTTTTACCGCATAGAGTTTTACAACGCCGTCACTGCTCTTAGCGCCAAGCTTGCTGTAGTTCTTATACAGAGAATACTTTGCCGTTCTTTTGCCTGCTGCCAGAGCAAAGCCCTTGATGCCTGTGTTCTCATCAGAGACTGTTTTTTCAATCTCTATTGCTGCAGCTGTAAGGTCGATGTTCTGTGTATATCCGATATCTGTGTAACCATCAATAGTGCCATATAGTTCTCCGTCACAGTCGTAAAACTCGATATCATAAGTATATGGATCCCAGTTTGCCGAAAGTTCAATCCTGCCATAGGTTCCGGCCTTGATTTTCCCGGTCTCAGAATCAATGATCTCATTTATGGTATCAATCGTATATGAAGGAGCTGCTCCGTCTGTAACTGTCGCTGTCCAGCCTGCAAAGCTGTATCCGGTCTTCCTGGGCACAGGAACAGCCTTTGAAGAGCCAATGTCAGTCCTGTAGCTTGAAGGCGCTGAACTTATCTTTCCGCCGTCGAGCTTATAGGTTATCTTATATTTATTAGGGGTAAATGAAGCCGTAAGCTTATATATCTTATCAGCGGGAGCATCAAGATCCTTAAGGCGGATCACATTCTTTACGGAAAAGAGCTTGCTCTTTCCCTTATAGGTTCCGATCCATCCCTTGAATGTGTATCCTGCCTTTGATGCAGCAAAATCTTTTACGGCATACGCCCCGTTAAAGTCAGCAACCTCAACTTTTCCAGGAAGTGTGGCCTCTCCATCATACACAAACTCAAGTGAATATGGATCAGCTTCCCACTGTGCGGTAAGAGTCAGATTCTCATATACATCATCGCCGTAATAGGTATAGCTCTTTTCTCCAGCCGTCCATCCGGTGAAGGTGTAGCCGTTCCTTGTCACCTCAGGAGTTTCCGTATTAAGATCATATGTATCCCCGTTCTTTACATAATTGTAGAGAGGGAGACCTTCTATGGTATCAGAATCTGCTTTGTAGGTTTTTGTAGTCTTGTTCTTTCCGGCTGTTCCGCCACTAAGCTTATATGTGATCTTGTAACTTCCCACCTTCTTCCACTGAGCCTTAAAGGTGATCTCTTCATCTGCAGCGGCATTTGGCTTAACAGTAGCTGCGGGCTTTACATTTACTGTTTTGTCGTTCTTTACATACTTCCATCCGGCAAAGGTAAACCCTTTTAATGTGTACTCGTTTCCATATAAGACAACAGACTCATCGAGGTTGTAGCTCTCCCTCATCTGTGTGGGATCTGCATTCTTCAGATCTGCTGCGTTCACGAAGGAACCCGAAAGATTCTCTGCTTTTGCGTCAGCAGGAAGGTTGGCATCAAATACTACCGTATATGCTCCCTGGGCTTTCCACTGAGCATAAAGGTCCAGCTTCACAACAGCTGAAGGCATTCCATATGTCTCATACAGTTTATCAACAAGAACTCCGCCAGTTACATCAGCCGAAAACTCAAGCTCTCCGCTGGTTGTCCAGTCGTCTAATATTCCGTAATTTCCGGACTCTCCAAAGATTTCTTCAGCATCGAGCACAACTGCTCTCATTTCCTCCGGATCAGCCAAAGTGAATGTACGCTTTACCACTGTATCTTTTCCGTAATTGGTATGGAAAGCTACTTCATACTTAATGGGAACCCACTTGGCATAAAGAGTTGTGTCAGCGTTTATGGCAGTTTTCCCAAAGACAAAAGCCTTCGTGCATGCCTCATCTGTATACCAGCCGGCCAGATAATATCCCTCTTTTTCCAGCTCTTTTTCAGGTTTATTAACGCACTTACCTCTGACCACCTTAACAGATTCTATCTCTGCCTCAGTTCCTGTCACAAAAGATACATCATAAACCGGTCTGTTATCTGCGATAACATAGATAGAGAATCCGGTAATATTTCCGTAATCATCTTTTTCCGCAGTATACTGAATATTCTCATCAAAAACAGTTTCGCCGGGAACAATGTTTACTTCACCTTCCCCATACTTTCTAACGTAATATCTTAAGGAGCTATGACCTGTAAACTCAGGTAAAGTCTCCCCGAATTTAACTTTATAATCTGTACTTTCATAATTGAGGAAAACATCTGCCTCTATCGGTTCCCATTTTGCGTAGGCATACAGCTTTGCCTTTCCATCTTCGAAAGTAAGAAGATCACCGGTGATCTCTGTACCCTGATTCTGCTCCGGCAAATAAAGTACGCTATCCTCTGAGAAGTCCGGAGATCTGTATACACCCACAAACCTGTAACCGTAATTTGGCTCATAATATAAAAAGTCAGAGGCCATGTTGGGAGAAAAACCGGGATATATTCCATCACCAAAGAAGTAATCACCTGCTGAGTATTCTCTGGGACCGGCGCTTCCAAAATAATGACGGCCATGATCTCCGTCCACAAAAACAACCTCAATGATATCCAGAATGTCAAAAGAAACAGTTATTCCTTCTTCAACATCCTCTTCTGATACTGAATATTCAAACCTCATATAGGTCTGATTATTTGTATATACTCCATGAAGATAGTTCCAGATAGTATCATAGTAAACTCCATCAATTTCTCCTGAAGAAATGCATGAAGGTGCAATAGCCTTGATCATCTGAACCTTTTTGCCTTCAGGGGCAATGGGAGAAGGAACCATGAAATATACCACTTCTCCGGCCCTTCCCTGTACAGATTGGGGCAATTCAACACCCTCCGGGAATGTAGCCGGTGTATCATAATCAACATTTGCATAATTGATGGAAATAGTAAGGACCTCATTGCTGCCAACCAGCTTATCCTCATCCTCCAAAGCCAGAAGCTCTGTTTCACCGGTTTCTTCCTCTGCAGTAGCTTCAGCTGCTGCAGCTTCATCCGCATCAGTTGTTACTTCTGTAGCATTCTCATTATTATCTGCAGACTCTTCGTCTCCTGTGCCTTTAGATGTCTCATCTGAAGGAATCTGCTCATCTTTATTCTCTGTATAGTCCTCTGTCGTATTATCAGCTTCAACAGAAGATTCTGCAGATGCTTCACCACCTGCATTAGAATCAGCGGTTACCACTACCTCATTATCAGCTACAGGTTCGGTAATATCACTCGCATATGAAGGTATGCAAAATGAGACTGTCATAGCTGCAGCCAATACAAGACTCAATATCTTCCCTGATACTCTCTTTATCATAATAAACTTCTCTCCTTAGAAATTGTTTACATCTCATCCTTATAAATTCTACTTTATATAGAATGCATATTTCTATGAAAAAACGGTAAATTTCCAGCTGTTTTGAAACTATCTTTCACCTTCTTACATAGCCTGGTGAAAACAAAAAACAGGGCCGTTGCCGCGATAATAAACTCAGCAACAGTCCTGCTACTTACAAACCGTCTTATTTACTTTACAAACACCCTGGGCACTCTGTGATTGATGTCACAGGTAAGTTCATAGTTGAATCGTCCGCTCATGTCTCCAAGAAGCTCTGCACTTATAACTTCTCCGCTCTTTTTGTCCTTTCCAAGAAGAACCACTTCGTCGCCTTCCTTAACATCGGGAATATCCGTTACATCCACCATAAACTGGTCCATGCAGACTCTTCCCAGGATCGGTGCACGGCGTCCGTCAATAAGAACGTAACCCTTTCCGGAAAGACTTCTTGGGTATCCGTCGCCGTAACCAACGGGAACTGTGGCTATCTTCGTAGTCCTTGAAGTCACAAAAGTTCCGCCGTAGCTAACAGGGGTCCCTTCGGGAACCTCTTTCACCATGACCACATGGCTTATGAGCTCCATTACGGGCTTAAGATCGATGATGTCCTTGGGAACTTCCTCTGAAGGCCACATACCATAGATGGTAACTCCGGCCCTTACCATATCCATTGATGACTCGGGAACCGCAATTATGCTGGCACTGTTGGCGCAGTGCTTAACCGGGATCTTGTATCCCGTCTCGGCCCCGGCCTTATCAAGGAAATCCTTGAAGACCTGCTCCCTCTCACGAACATTGGTAAGGTCCTCTTCATCAGCCCTTGCAAAGTGTGTAAATATGCCCTCAAGGCTGATCCCATCAAGTTCAAGAACCTTTCGTATAAAATCAACACCCTTTTCGTCGGGAGTTATACCGATCCTGCTCATGCCGGTGTCTACCGCGATGTGCACCGGAGGCGCCTCGTTAAGTACGCCCTCAGCCATCAGCTCTTTTCCCACCACGGAAAGTTCCTCGGCCATATCGTATCTGAAAACCGTAGGCCTGATCCCTTCAGAGAGCATCCTCTTGTAGGAATAGGGGAAGGTGTAGCCCAGGATCAGGACAGGCTTTTTGATCCCGGCATCCCTAAGTTCAAAGGCTTCCTCCGCGGTAGCTGTGGCATAGCCTGAAATATATTCCTTCTCCTCCAGAAAAGCCGCGATTTCCTTGGCTCCGTGGCCGTAGGCATCTGTCTTGATAACGGCCATGATCTTCGTACCTTCCGGTATATTGCCCTTCATAGCCAGAAGATTGTGCTCTACGGCGCCAAGATTGATCTTTGCATATACTCTTGAGAACTGTTCCATATCGTTCATTTTCATATCCTTTAATGTAAAACTTTACTTATTGATTCAACTATATCGGTGGCAGCCACCGCGTATTTGCCAAGCTTGTCCGCAGCCACATCCCCGGCTCTTCCGTGGATATAAGCTCCGGCACAGGCCACTTCAAAGCCCGTCATCTCCTCGGTCAAAAGAGCTCCCAACACCCCGGCAAGTACATCGCCCGAGCCCGCTGTTGCCATTCCGTCGTTGCCGCTGACATTGATGTATGATTTCTTCTCATTGCCGTCAGCTACCACGCTTCTTGCATCCTTGCAGATAACTGTGGCATGCATGCTCTTTGCCAGCTCCGCCGGGTATTTTATGAGATTCTCCTTGCACTCGCCAACGCTCTTGTGACAAAGCCTTGCAAACTCTCCAAGGTGAGGCGTAAGGATCATCCTCTTTCCTCCGGTACAATAGTTCTGGGCAAGTTCCATAAGTTCAGGTTCCTGCGCTATAAGGTTAAGAGCATCCGCATCCACCACAAGGCTCTTGTCATAGTCCCGCAGCATAGTGATCACCAGCTCCCTGCCCTTTCCCAGGGTCCCGATCCCGGGCCCCAGAACCGCCTGAGTGGACCATTTACAGGCCGCCCTGAGCTTGTCCTCTATGGGCTCAAAGTCCTCGTAAACATCCAGAAGCGCCTCGGGAAGCAGTGTCTTTACAGCCTCGGCGTTCTCGGAAGCGGTGAATATCCTCACCATCCCGGCTCCGGCTCGAAGCGCAGCACTTGCCGCAAGAATGCAGGCTCCGCTGATATCCTTGGATCCCGCAACTATCAGTACCTTGCCGTTAGTGCCCTTATTGCCGTCCTTTTTCCTCTCAGGCAAAAGAGCTGCCGGCTCACCGTCATACCAGATAAAACCGGGAGTTTTATCAAGGAATCCCGCCACGGTTATTCCCACGTCTCTGATGACTACATTACCGGAATACTCGCATCCGGGATAGAACAGATGCCCCAGCTTTGCAAAGTTAAAGGTAACTGTCATGTCAGCCTTTACGGCATCGCCTAAGATCTGCCCTGTGTCGGCATTTATTCCCGAAGGAATATCCACTGAAAGAACAAGAAGGTCGTTTTCCCGCTCCTTCTTGCAAGCTGCTATAAAAGAAACCGCCTCCAGGCTGTCCCCTGTAAGAGGCCTTGAAAGTCCGATTCCAAACATTGCATCTATTATGATATCAAAGTCACCGGGTCTTTTGTTGTCTCTTATATTGGAAAAAGTGTCACTTGGGATTCCGTAATTGCCGGCTATATTAAGCTGTCTCAGCATCAGATCGCTGCATTTGGTCATATCTCCGATAACGCAATTCACCACATTGAAATCCTGCTGGAAAAGGATCCTTCCGGCGCAGATGCCGTCGCCTCCGTTATTGCCGACTCCGGAAAGAACCAGCACAGAGTACTTCCTGCTAGCCCCGCGCCTTTCCTTCCACTTGATTATCTCATCTGCAATTGCCAAAGACGCCCTCTCCATAAGGACTGCTGTTCCGATGCCAAAATACTCGGCAGTATTCCTGTCACAGATTTTCATTTCCTGACTTGTAACTGCAAATCTCATGGTCACCGCTTCCTTTCAAACCAAAACATAAGGCTGCCAAAGGCAGCCCTGGTAAAGTTCTTTTGCTTATTCAACGTACTCGCTTTCATCTCCCTCAAGAGGTCTTCTGATGGGATGTCTCCTGTCAGGATCATACTTAAGATCGAACAACTCAATTACTTCCGGGCCGAAGATCTGATGCATGTAAGAATACAGATTGTAATTCTCCATCTCTCTTTCCTGAAGACGGATCACGTTCTTTTTAAGTTCTACTCTGACCTGGGATACCCACTGGTCAAGAGCCTTTATCTCGTCGGTATTGTCGTGGAGCGTCTCATAGCAGGCCTTCATGGTCTCTATCATCAGCTTGTAATCCACATCATAGATCTCACGGGACAGATCCAAAAGTTCGTCCTGGCGGGAAGCCAGCTTGTCGTTACATTCGCCTATTAGTCTTGTTCTCTCGGAGATCTCATGCTCAATCTTGGCGGAACCCGTCTTATTGGCCTGGTCTCTTAAGGGAACAATCTCATCAAGCATTTTCTTCTTGAGGCGCTTGATATTCTTGGTCTCGGTTCTGATCTTGGCGTCCCGTTCCACCAGAGCACTAAGCTCATCTGCCAGTGCCTCTATTTCGGGAGTCATCTCCGTCTGTGTAAACAGCTGATGCCACTTATCGTCCAGCGTCAGAATTGGAATGCTCTTACCCTCCAGCGCGGACATGTAAACTTCATCATTGTTTTTCGCCATCAGATTCTCTCACTATCGTGGTTTCTATCCCTCTTTATGAGGATTCATCGTCGTTTCGTACCTGTTTATATTATACGACAGTTTCATCAAACTGTCAGATAAATGTACATTTTCTACCTGAATATTGTTAGGTACATCCAGGTCAACATGGGCGAAATTCCAGATTGCCTTAATACCGCACTCTGCAAGCTTGTGAGCCATGGGCACTGCCTGATCCTTGGGAATGGTAAGAACCGCTATCTCAATGCCGTTATTCCTGATAAAGTCCTCAACCTCATCAATGGGCCTTACTTCAACGTCTCTTATCTTCGTACCAAAAAGAGACGGGTCCTTGTCAAAAGCGCCCTTAAAAACAAAACCTCTTCTTGTGAAGTTGGTATAACCGGCAATAGCCTTTCCAAGGTGTCCCGCACCGATGATAACAAGGCTGTGCTCCTTGTCAATTCCAAGGATCTTGCTGATCTCGTCGTAGAGATAGCTTACGTTGTAGCCGTATCCCTGCTGTCCGAATCCGCCAAAATTATTAAAGTCCTGTCTGATCTGGGAAGCTGTGACGTTCATGATGTCACTGAGCTCCTGAGAGGAAATTCTCTCTACTCCCCTCTCCTTAAGATCTCCAAGATATCTAAAGTATCTGGGCAGTCTGCTGATGACCGCCTGAGATATTTCTTTCTCTGCCATAATACGCTCCATTTCTTAACATACTAAGGTGTATACGAAAATTATTATATCTTATACGTTAAATATATGTCAATTATGGAGTGATTCAATAAAAAGCCCTTAACCACGGGGATTGCCGCGGTCAAGGGCCCCATTTTTTATAACCTTATGGCTTGAAGTAGCTGATGGCATCCGTCATGCCGCTTGCCAGCTCCTGAAGCTTGCCCGCAGATTCGGTAATAACCTGGAATGTGGCATTGAGTTCCTGCATGGATGCATTGGTCTCCTCGGAGGATGCCGCATTCTCTTCCGAGATGGCTGAAAGATCGGCGATGATTTCAACCAGCTTATCTTTTGCAGTCTCAAGTTCTCCGATATGGTCTGCAATACTGTCTGTACTCCTGGATACGTTTTCAACATTGTTGGCCATGCTCTGCATGTTGTCCTTAGTATCATCAAGCTGAACCGACTGCTGTTCGAAGTTCGCATTCAGCTTCTGCATTACTTCTACGGAAGCTTCTGAATCAGCCACCAGCTTTTCTACGATCTTTTTGATCTCATCGGCACTGTTGCTACTCTGAACAGCAAGCTGTCCGATCTCGGTAGCTACAACTGCGAAGCCCTTTCCTGCATCACCGGCTCTTGCAGCCTCGATGGAAGCATTAAGTGAAAGCAGGTTGGTCTGAGATGCGATCTCTGTGATAGCCTGGGAGAACTTCGAGATCTCTTTTGCCGATTCATTGGTAGAATCAATGGTCTCACCGATCTCACGGACAGAGGACTGAACTTCGCTGCTCTGGGAGATCAGTTTATTAAGAGCTTCCATCGCCGCTTCGCAGGAGGTCTTCATCTCGTTTGCATAAGAATTAAGTTCTTCCACGTTTTTGGATACATCATCAATATCTTTTCCTATATTCTGGGTATTACCCGCTGCATTCTCTACACTTTCCGCCTGACTCATGGCGCCCTTGGAGATCTCACTTACCGCCTCACTTACATGAGTTGATGCTTCCGAAGCCTGGCTGGCGGATTCTGAGAGCTCTGCACCGGATTTCTTCAGTTCGTTTGACATATCCATGGTAGTACGGATAACTTCACCGAGCTTATTGCTGAGAGTTTTCGCTCCGTCAGCAAGAAGACCGATCTCATCATTTCTCTTAAGAGAGTTCTCGTCAATATTCAGACTGAGCTGTCCATTTGAAAGATTTCCCATCTCATCAGCAATGGCACGCATCTTTACGGAAGCTCTGTTGGCAACGATTATACCCACTGCTGAGAGCAGAATTGTCAGAATAATCGACAGAACTACCATTCCTATAATAATGCCTCTTGTTGCCGAAGAAACCGAGCTGCTCTCTCTTCCTGCATAAACCATTCCGACAGCGGTACCATCCTCGTTAAAAAGAGGAGAATAATAGCTGTAATATTTCTCTGCAGCACCGGCCGGTACAGTATTTGTAAAGTATACTTCTTTATCATTAAGAACGTGGCTTACCACAGTATCGGAAACATCATAGCCTATCGCCTTCTGGCCATTGGTTCCCAGCATGGTAGTGATCATTCTTGTTTTTCCATAGAAAAGCGAATAGACGATTCCGTTCTGCTCGGAAAGCTCATCCATGATCTCCTCGTATTCTGCCATGATGTTCTCTTCGCCTTTATATACATCACCGTCAATCAGTGACCAGTCGCCGTCCCAGACATTGGACATCTCACTGTTCAGCTGATTAACCGCAGCCCTGAGTTCTTCCTGAACCATGGACTTATAGGTTTTATTTATCTCATATCCGCTGATGATAGTCAGCACCGTCGCAATTCCGACAATGGCGGCAACAGCAGCGAATATAAGTTTCTGGACCAGTTTACCGTTCCTTACCTTAGGTTCCATTTTGTCTCCTCCTTAACCGGATCTTTTACCCTTAAAGAATTGTGCGCAATCTCATGAATATATTATACAATTTATGTCGGAATATTATTCTGTATTGTTTATAAAATTTTGATAAAAATATATTGTTTTATGGTAACATGCGTCATTTATTTACAATCCCGCAAAAATAAATTATTATAGGTTAGTTCACATAATAATAAGGAGAAACACAATATGTCATATAAAGATTATATGGTAAGGGCCACAGCTGCCAACGCGCAGATAAGAGCCTTTGCCGCAACAACAAAAGACCTGGCTGAATACGGCAGAAAGGCTCACGGCCTCTCTCCCATTGCGGCTGCTGCTCTGGGAAGGCTTATGACCGGCACTGCAATGATGGGAACCATGATGGACAACGATGATGATCTTATCACCGTGAAGCTTGACGGCGACGGTCCCATGAAGGGAGTCCTTGCCACTGCAGACAATAAGGGAAACGTCAAGGGTTATGTAAGTAACCCCTATGTAATAATGGAGCCCAATGCTTCAGGGCATCTTAATGTTGGCGGAGCCATCGGTGAGGGAACCCTTACAGTCATCAGAGACATGGGACTCAAGGAGCCCTATGTAGGGCAGGTTCCACTCTACTCCGGAGAAGTTGCCGAGGATCTCACCTATTACTTTACAAAGTCCGAGCAGACACCTTCATCTGTAGGCCTCGGTGTTCTGGTTGAACGTGAGAATCTCAGCGTCATTGCTGCCGGAGGATTCATCATACAGCTTCTGCCCTTTGCAGATGATGCCACAATAAATCATCTTGAGGAGAATCTTAATAAATTCACCTCTGTAACCGACATCCTCAAGGCAGGCAAGACTCCTGAGGAGCTTCTTAATATCGTGCTTGACGGATTTGATATTGAGATCACCGACACAATAGACCTTAATTTCTACTGCAACTGTGACAAGGACAGAGTAGAGCGTGCTCTTATGCTGGTAGGTCAGGATGAGCTTCAGGACATGATCGATGAGGGAAAAGAGGTAGAGCTTAAATGCCACTTCTGCAACAAGTCCTACATGTTCAGTATAGAAGAGCTCAAAGCTCTTAAAGAAAAAGCAAAGATTACAAAATCCCAGGAAAAGAAGGACATCTAAATGACTTCTACCATAATGGCGTTAATAGAAAACATCGGAATAATAGCTTTTGCCATATCAGGAGCGGTTGTGGCAGCCAGAAAGGATATGGACATCTTCGGCATAAACCTTCTGGCCCTTGTGACAGCTACGGGAGGCGGACTTATAAGGGATCTTATAATCAACAGCACTCCCCCTGTAATGTTCGTAAATCCCGCTTACACTATAATCACTGTGATAACAGCCAATATAGCCTTCGTTATCATGTACCTTAAAAAGCCAATGCCCAAGGGAATCTCTCCTATCTACGACAAGCTCCTGTTCTGGCTTGATACCCTTGGCCTTGCTGCCTTTACTGTGGACGGAGCCTTTACCGGAATCCATGCCGGCTACGGGGATAACCTGTTTCTTGTGGCATTTCTGGGCATAGTAACAGGGATCGGTGGCGGCATAGTCCGTGACGTATTTGCCGACAAGATCCCTGCTGTTTTAATAAAGCATGTATATGCCATCGCCTGTATCGCCGGTTCGATCGTTACCGTTGTACTCTGGAAGTACACAGGGAACGAGCTTTTAAGCACCATCGCCGGTTTCTTTACCATTGTGATACTAAGGTTCCTGGCAATGCACTTTGAGTGGAACCTTCCCACAGTGCATCTTCATGAGTGATAGTTATTTCTTCAGTATTTCTTCTATCTCCGCCTTTGTGAGATAGTTCTTTTCCCTGAGTGCTGTGGCAAGCTCTTCGATCTTGTCCCTGCCCTCATGGATCTGCTTTTTGCAAAGTTCAAACTGCTCCAGGATTATGTCGTTCGCCATCTGTACATATTCCCGGGGCACTTTTATTGATGAGAGTGCATCGGATCTGAAGCTTAGCATCTGTCCGTCTATCATGCCATAGGTGGTGACAATACTCATGGCATAGGATGTGGCATTGGCCAGGTCCGAGGAAGCACCGGTATCGCAGGCATTCTCACCGTAGAATTCCATCTCAGCAGCTCTTCCCGCAAGGGAGGTTCTTATCCTGCCAAGGATCTCTTCCCGGGACATGGCGCCCTGCTGCTCATCAATCTCACGCTGCATATATCCGCCGTAATCAGCCCTTGAGACGATGGTCACAAAAGTCGGCTTCTCATGGTTAAGATATGCCATATAGGCGTGACCCGATTCATGGATGGACGTCTTCTCATAGTATTCGGAAGAACGCTCCTTTTCCGCGCCGTGATTATACTCATCAAGAGATTCTATGAAAATAGTGTCATCTATCTTTGCACCTGTCATTACTGACTTTCTGTGCATAAGGTCGATTATGGACTCCAGGGTCGCAATGGTCTGTCCCACAGTTCTTCCTGCAACGTTCTTTATGGCCTCATTGGTGATTGCCTTATAGCCCTTCTTTTCTCTTACGTTCTCAAGGAACTTTTGTCTGTCCGACTTCTCGGGAAGTCCCACATATATCCTGTTGTCAAATCTTCTAAGAAGCGCGGGATCCAGATTCATGGTGTCCCTTTCGGTAACTCCGTAGTTGGTGGCGGCCAGCACGAATACAGGCTCTTTCCTTGCGGAGAAGCCATCCATTTCTGTCAAAAGAGTGGTCAGAAGACTGTGACTTGATTCTGAAGTTCCCGATCCCGTCCTTGCCTTACCTATGGTATCAATCTCATCTATAAATATGATGGAAGGCGCATATTTACGGGCTCTGGCAAAGAGTTCCCGGACGCTTTCTTCTCCTGCTCCCACTACAGATTCAAAAAGTTCAGTTGCATTGATCTGGAAGTATGAGCAGTCAGACTCTCCCGCCATGGCCCTTGCAAGCATGGTCTTTCCGGTTCCGGGAGGTCCGTAAAGAAGAATGCCCTTGGGTATCCTTCCGCCCCTCTTCATAAATTTCACCGGCTGTTTCAGATACTCCAGATAATACTGAAGTTCTTCCTTGGCGCTCTTTGCACCTATAACATCTTCAAGTTTTGTGTTTGGACGCTCATCATCACTGATGGCCCTGTGGCCGGTCATCTCATCGATAGCCTGCTTCTTTCTGATATCGTAGTAGGTCACAACAATCTCGTCCCTGACCTTTTCCACCATGGTATCAAAGTCGATAACGTAACCTCTGCGGTTCAGCTCACGGCATTTTTTCTTCATGTAAAGCCCCCGGGCAAGCTTCTCAATTTCCCCGGCAAGGGCATCATTTTCTTTTCCAATCTCAAACATACCTTTGCAGCCAAGGGTGATAAAGCTGTCCTGGTCTGTTGCGGAAATGGAGCCGTTATAGTTGATAAGATAAACGGGCACACTGATATTGCTGTCCAGGATCCTGTAAATAAGATCCACTCCGTCACTGTCGCTGTCTTCAAGGCCCACTGCTTCATGATCCGACTCATGTACTCCAAGATACGGATCTATAAAGAAAGCAGCCACCTCCGCATCCGCAATCTCATCGGAAATATCGGGATTCTCCGTAACTATCTCAACAATATCGCTCTTTTTGGGCAGAAGCTTTTTTATTTCATCCCGGCATACAACCACGAACTTTTGACGCTCCTCCGGAATAAAGAGCTGTCTTAAGGCCTTATCCTTGGGAATATCCACCGACAGTCTGATTTTCTTTGCTTCATCAAACAGCTCACTCATATTGCCGTACTGGCGCACTATCTCAAACAGTTCTTTGAGGATAAAATCCGGAGCCTTTGAGGAGGCAATCCTGGCATCAATCTTATCTGTGTAATGGAACAGGAAAAGAAGAGGCAGTATATCATCATACTCAAACTCAAGCCCGGCTTTCCTTCCCAGGATTTCACAGCTCTTTTTCATGTTCCTGTCTGCTATTCCGGCAAGGGCATCCTCCTCAATGTAGTCAAACATAAGGACGGTGCCTGTCATTATCCTGGATAAAAGAGGCGGTGAAATAACAGGAACAGTTTTGTTCTCGCTGCTTGTCTTGGTCTCCTGGCTTATGGCGCTCATCAGAACGGATTCAGTCACTGATGAGAGCCTGGTATTGCGGTTTTCATAGAGTTTTTTACCTGCATTGGAAGTGAAAATGAAGATGCATTCTCTGCAGGAAAAAGTTTTCTTGAGATAATCGTCCATGAATTCCCCGGAGCCCAAAAGTCCCAGAAGAACGTTCTGAACCTTGCTGCCTGCTTTTTCAATCTCGTCAAAGACAAAGATCGTCTTGGGATTCTCCTTAATAGCTGTTGCCAAAAGGCCCTCATGAGCCTGCCTGTAGGACTGATCCGTTCCCGAGAACTGGAAGAAATCCGTCTCGGCAGCGTAATCCCCCATATTGTATTTTTTGTACTGGTATTCAGGAAGAAGCCTCCCCATCTCGGAGGCCATAAGAGTTTTACCGACTCCGGGAGGGCCTGCAAAAAAGAACACTCCTCTGGGGGCGTTTTTGACACCCACGCCATCGGTATATACAAGTTTGAAAAGGCCCTCCAGGAGCTTAGCTATGCACCTGTCCTGCCCTACAATGGTATTCGACAGTTCATTTCTGAACCTTGTGAGCTTCTCAGAGATTTCCCCAAGAGTCTCGCTCTGAAAATAGGGAAATACAAGCTTTTCTTGCGGAGCTTTATCCGACTCTTTATTGGAGTCTTCCTCCCAGGGATCAAATAAATCCTCGTATGAGCCGTTTTCATCACCGGCAAGCTGATACATGATCTCATCATCCATGCGCTTTTGGAGGTCATCGCCTGTGCTGCGGATGAGCAGCAGGTTGGTCCTGCCCGTACTCGTGATAAAAAGATCTGTACTGAGATAATCAATGGCTTTAATGCAGGCCAAAGCGAAGATATCCTTATCGGAAATATCGTAACCGGGCTCAATTAAGGAAAACTGAGTCACTTCTTTTTCAGCATTGGCGTACTTCTTGAAATACCTTGGAAGGCTGCGTTCAATTGACTCGGGTATCAGTCCGAAAAGCCGAATAAGTTCCCGCACCTGATCAAGCTTATGGTTTTGCGGGTACGTTTTGCAAAAAATGACGTAGGAATAAATGACCATCAATGGATTAGAGGTCACATTCTCCGGAAACTGCTTATCTTTACCGGCAAGTTTAAAGGCTTCTTTCAGGTGATTAGTCATGTTGAATATACCCTCCTGTTAAAGATTATCTTCCGCTTATATCATTATAACACTCAGGTCTTCTGTCACGGAACAACCCCCAGGAAAGTCTGTTCCTTCTTATCTCATCAAAATCGTATTCTGCGTAGATTATCTCCTCTTTGTCCCGGGAAGCCTTTGCGATGCAGTCTCCTGTCTCATCGGTTAAAAAGCTTGTTCCGTAGAAGCAAAGGCTTGATGACTGGCCTCCATTCTCCTCTGAGGGTTCTACGCTCTCGGTTCCTATGCGGTTTGCCGCCGCCACAGGAATTATGTTGGCTGCTGAATGTCCCTGCATGGTTCTCATCCAGTGGCCGCTGCTGTCAACGTTCAGTATGGGCTCAGATCCTATTGCAGTGGGATAAAGTATTATGTCAGCCCCGTTAAGAGCAAGACACCTTGCGGTCTCCGGGAACCACTGATCCCAGCATATGCCAACACCCACTTTGCCGTAAGATGTGTCAAACACCTTAAAGCCGGTATTGCCCGGTGTAAAATAGAATTTCTCCTGATAGTAATGGTCATCGGGAATATGGGTCTTTCTGTATACTCCAAGGAGCTCTCCGTCAGCATCTATCATAACTACAGAGTTGTAGAGTTCATTCCCATCCTTCTCGTAGATACTGATGGGCATCACCACCTTAAGCTCTGCACATAGTTTCTTAAAGTACTCCACCGCGGGATTCTCAAGAATATGGCTTGCCATCTCATAGTAGTCGTATCGCCTCTCCTGGCAGAAATATTTTCTCTCAAAGAGTTCGGACAAAAGAACTATCTTTGCCCCATTCTCTGCTGCCTGCCTTGTAAGTCTTCCGGCTGTTTCGATATTTCTTTTGACCTGCTCACTGTCTGATGCTGCTGATGCACCGCAGGCAAACTGGATGCAGGCCACCTTAACTTTACTGCTCATATATATGTCCTCTTTCGTGTGATTATATGGATGATACCGGATTGGCCGGTAGTCTGTGTTATACAGGTTGCCGTTTGTGGCATATAGCAGGGACCTGATTGATACTGGTTTTGCAGGAAATCTGTGGCTTGCGGATTAGCAGATTTCCGGTACCTGCTGGGTTATGCAGTGGATGTTGCCGCCACCAAGAAGGATGGCTCTTGCATCAATCCCTATAATCTGTCTGTCGGGGCAAAGCTTTTTCAGGATGTCTATTGCCCTTCTATCGCTTTCCGCGTTATTGCCACCAAATTGCGGAACCAGCACCGCTTTATTTATGAAATAGAAGTTCACGTAACTGGCTGCAAGGCGCTCCTCTGCTTCTCTTGTGTCCTCTCCCTCTTCAAACTCGTAGTTATCAAGGTCGCTTTGCTCCACCGTGACAGGGTGATTGGGGATAGGGAGTTTGTGAATCTTAAGCTTTCTTCCCTTTGCATCGGTCTCTCCTTCGAGATACTCAAGGTCAGCTTTGGACATCTCATACTGGGGATCATCGGTATTGTCTGTCCATGCAAGGACCACCTCTCCCGGCTTTATAAATGCACACACGTTGTCAACGTGCTCGTTGGTTTCGTCATTATAGATGCCCCGCGGGAGCCAGAGAACTTTCTCCGCTCCCAGGTAGGTCTTAAGCTTCTCTTCTATCTGCACTTTGGTAAGGTCCGGGTTCCTTCCGGGACTTAAAAGGCAGCTCTCCGTAACCATGACGGTGCCCTCTCCGTCGCAGTGAATGCTTCCTCCTTCCAGGACAAAAGGTGCAGCATCGTAGTAATCCGTTTCATAAAGCTCGCAGAATTCCCCTGCAACTTTGTCGTCCTTGTCCCAGGATGCGTACAGGCCATCCACCTTGCCGCCCCAGGCATTAAATGCCCAGTTCACGGCTCTTATGTCCCGGCCCTTCTTTGTCAGGAATGTGGGGCCCACGTCCCTTGCCCAGGCATCGTCGGAATCTATGGGAAGGATGTAGAGTCTGTCGCTTAGGATGGTGTCGTCGGGATTTGCGGTTTCGTTTTTTGCAATTTTCATTCCTTCTGTATCGGGTGCTGCTGTCTCGGGCACCGTTGTCTCCTGATCTGTCTCCGGTTCTGTTATCTCCGGTTCTGATGCCTCTTCTCTGCTCTCATAGTCCTCGATAAGGCTTGTGAGAAATTCTTCTGCCTCTTTGTAATGCTCCCGATCCGTCAAGATATAGAGGTTCTCCCGCTTTAGTATCTCCAGGTAGATTTCCCCAAAGGCTTTCAGCGCAGCCGATCTGTCTTTTCCCCAGCTTCCGGGCCGGGTGGGATATATCATTATGGTTCCGTCATGGGGAGAGAATTCGGATGGCATGGAGTAGCCATCTGTAATTGGAGTTGTATCTGTGATCCTGGTCATTTCATTCCTCCTGTCTTCCTGTGTTTGTTACAGTCTGGATTTAAAATCAGAATAACCAAATCTCTTTAAAACCTCAACGGTTCCGTCCTCGTGGAGAATGTCGATATCGGGAAGTGCCATGCCGTTGAAGGTATTGTTCTTGACCATGCTGTAAATGGCCATGTCCTCGAAAATCAGCCTGTCGCCGATATGCTTTTCCTCTTCGAAGCTGTAGTCACCTATCACGTCTCCCGCAAGGCAGGTCCTTGAGGATAGCCTGTAGGTGTAATTCATCTCTCCGGGCTGCTCTGAATCACGAAGCGGCGGTCTGTAGGGCATCTCCAGAACATCAGGCATATGGCAGGCTGCGGAGGTGTCAAGAACAAGGACAGGGATCCTGTCTGTCTCCACAACATCCATGACCGTGGTCACAAGATAGCCTGCGTTAAGGGCGATGGCTTCTCCGGGCTCAAGGTAAACCTCAATGCCATACCTTGCCCTGATATAGCGCACAAGTCTTATAAGGCCCTCGATGTCGTAGTCTTCTCTGGTGATGTGATGTCCGCCCCCAAGGTTGATCCACTTGATCCTGGGGATATCCTCATTGCCGCTTGTATGCGTATAGGAGCTGACTGCGGCGGGCTGCTCACCGGCAGCGGAGCCTTCCTGACTTACAGGCTGCTGTCCTGCATTCACTCCGCCTGGCTGCTTTGCGGTATCTTCGCCGGCAGCCTCGTCCTCAAAGGAATCCGCCTCGCTTCCTCCTATCATGTCGAAGATGTAGGAGTCGTAGTCCTCATCGATAAGAGGCCTTGGAAAGAATCTGTGGAAATCCTTCTCAACCTTAAGGAAGGTATCCTCCAGTGGCTCAAAGCCCTGCTCGCACAGGTTGTGAAAGTGAAGTCCCTCCACCCCTTTGGGAAGCACCTTGGGCATATCCTCGTTTCTGATTCCAAGTCGGGATCCGGGCGCACAGGGATCATAGATCTCATGGCTGTCCTCTGCGCTGATCTCAGGATTGATCCTGAGTCCCACAGAGAGCCTTCCAGCAGAAGCATATCTCTCCCATACCGGCCTGTGGTGTTCAAGTTGATTTAAGGAATTAAAGACGATGTGGTCGCAGATACCGCAGACCTCTTCCATCTCGTCATCCTTGAATGCCGGCTCAAAAACATGGTTCTCAGGTCTTGAGAATCCGCATTTATTAAGTCCGCAGCCAGGAATCTTAAACTCCTCATGGGCAAGCCTTGCTTCGTATATTCCCGAAGCTGTGGCTCCCGCCAGATAATCGGCTATCAGAGGATAGGTCTGATAAACAGAGAAGGCCTTTTGGGCCAGAAGTATCTTCGCTCCCGATTTATCCTGAACCTCCTTCAGGATCCTGAGGTTCTCCTTAAGTTTTCTCTCATCAACAACGTATGCCGGTGTGGGTATCTCTTTGAATGTCATAGCAGTCCTCGCAAAGAAGTCTTTTTGTAAAAGTTACTGAACCTCCACAGGGTTCTCATCAACAACCCAGGGCAGTCCGTACTTGTTAAGCATATCCATGTAAGGATCGGGATCGAATTCGTCTGTTGTATATACGCCTGGCTTCTTCCACTGACCTGAAACCACAAGCGCTGTTCCGATCATTGCGGGAACGCCTGTTGTATAGCTGATAGCCTGACTTCCCAGCTCCTTGTAGCACTCCTGGTGATCGCACACATTGTAGATGTAGATTACCTTCTCTTTTCCGTCTTTGGTTCCGCGGATGATACATCCGATGTTGGTCTTACCTACTGTTCTGGGGCCAAGGCTTGCGGGATCGGGCAAAAGAGCCTTCAAAAACTGGATGGGCACTATATCTTTTCCCTCAAACTTAATGGGAGTTGTTGAAAGCATTCCAACGTCCTCAAGGCATCTCATGTGATCAAGGTAGCTCTGTCCGAAGGTCATGAAGAAACGGATCCTCCTGATCTCAGGGAAGTTTCTTCCAAGTGCCTCAATCTCCTCATGGTGCAAAAGATACATATCTTTCATTCCAACTTCGGGGAAGTCATACTCTCTTTTGATCTCCATGGGTTTTGTCTCTACCCAGTGACCGTCCTCCCAGTAGCTGCCGTTGGCGCTTACTTCACGAAGGTTGATCTCGGGATTGAAGTTGGTGGCAAAGGCATATCCGTGGTCTCCGCCGTTGCAGTCAAGAATATCAACGGTATGGATCTCATCGAAATAGTGCTTCTTGGCGTAAGCTACGAATACGCTGGTTACACCGGGATCGAAGCCTGTTCCCAGAAGACCTGTGATTCCTGCCTCCTTGAACTTATCCATATATGCCCACTGATAGCTGTAATCAAAGTAAGCGGTAAAGCCCTTCTCCTTGCAGCGCTTCTCGTAAGCTGCTCTCCATACGGGCTCGTCGGTATCCTCAGGCTCATAGTTTGCTGTGTCGATGTAGTCCACCTTGCACTCAAGGCAGGCATCCATGATGGTCAGATCCTGATAGGGAAGTGCCACATTAAGAACCGCATCCGGCTGATACTCCTTTATAAGTTTAACAAGGTCCTTCACATCATCAGCGTTTACTGTAGCTGTGGTGATCTTTACAGGGCTTCCCTGCTTTTCAAGTTTCTCCTTAAGGGCGTCGCACTTACTTACTGTGCGGCTTGCAAGGCACATTTCGGTAAATACCCCGCTGTTCTGTGCGCACTTCTGAATTGCAACCTGGGCTACTCCTCCGCAGCCGATAACAAGTAATCTGCTCATATTATTCTCCTTTCATCAACAGATAACACGGATTGTTTCGTATTTATGACCATGTTATCTTGACATATCCTCCTCTTCCTGAAGTAAATCTTCAACATACTTGGGAAGCATGAAAGCTCCTTTATGCAAATGTGTGGTGTAATACCACGTCTTTATTCCTCTCTCGTCCCATCTGTCGGGATTGAAATCCTTGAGGGGATGGTACTTCTTGCTGGCAAAGCCAAAGAGCCAGTATCCTGCCGGGCAGGTGGGAATGTGGGCCTGATAAACCCTGTTCACCGGAAATACCCTGTAGGCCTTTCTGTGCATGGCTCTGCAGCTCTCCTCGTCCTCATCGTAGAAGGGGCTGCCATGCTGATAAACCATGATACCGTCATCGTGGAGCGCCTTGTAGCAGCTGCCGTAGAACTCCTTGGTAAAAAGACCTGCCTCATGTCCCAGGGGCTCTGTGGCATCATTTATGATAAGGTCGTACATATCCTCGCATTTCCGAAGGTACTTAAGTCCGTCCTGATAAAAGATATGGACTCTGTCGTCCTCAAGTCCAATGGCGTTGTCGGGGAAATACTGCTTGCACACATCCACAAACATGGAATCGGGCTCAACCACATCAATGACCTTGATCTCATCATAGTGAGTCAGTTCTCTTGCCACGCCTCCGTCACCGCCTCCAAGGACCAGGACTCTCTGGACCTTTGGGTGAACGGCCATGGGCACGTGCACTATCATCTCATCGTAAGTGAACTCATCCTTCTCCGAAAAGATGATATTTCCGTCGGAGGCAAGGAACTTGCCAAACTCCGGGGAATCGAAAACGTCTATTCTCTGAAATTCACTGGTTCCGGAAAAGAGCTGTTTGGACAGGCGAATGCTGATCTTAACATTACCTGTATGCATGTCACTGAACCAATAATCCATTTCTGCCATAAAATATTACCTCCTTTGATCCAATGGGTGAGCCAATGAGAACCGTCCCCATTGGCTCACTTAAGTACGAAGAGCTGAGAGATATCCTCGCTCTCGGGGCCCTGCATGGAACAGCCTTTTTCAATTGCTGTCATTATATATTCAAGGATCTCTTCCGTGATCATCTCTCCCGGAGAAAGAATCGGTATTCCCGGAGGATAACACATAACGGATTCTGCGCTTATCCTGCCAACACACTCCCTGATGGGAACAGACTCTTTTTCTGCATAAAAAGCTTCCTGGGGAGTAGCCTTAACAATAGGGGTGACATATTCTGCGGAAAAGAACTTCTGCTCAGGCTTACTGTAAAGCCTCCTGATATCGGCAAGAGCTCCCGCAAGTCTCTCGATGTCCTGAAGCCTGTCTCCTATGGAGATATAGGCCATGACATTGGAGAGATCTCCGAATTCCATCTGGATATCGTATTCATCTCGAAGAAGGTCATAGACCTCAATACCTGTAAGACCTATCTTCCTTGTGTTTACCACAAGTTTGGTCTCATCAAAGTCAAAGATACTGCTTCCGTTCTTGAGCTCATTTCCGTAGGCATAGTAGCCGCCGATATCATTGATCTCTTCTCTGGCGTACTGAGCCATCTTTGTAACCTTCTCAAAACTGTCATGTCCGTTGAGGGCAAGGTTCCTTCTTGAAATATCAAGACTTCCCAGAAGAAGGTAGCTGGCTGAGGTAGTCTGGGTGAGATTAACGATCCTGCTGATATATCCCACATTTGCACTAGGGCCGCAAAGAAGGATCGAACTCTGGGTAAGGCTTCCTCCGGACTTATGCATGCTTATGGCTGCCATATCTGCTCCCGCCGCCATGGCATTCAAAGGAAGGTTCGGGCCGAAGTACAGATGGGTTCCGTGGGCTTCATCCACAAGAGCCATCATTCCGTTTCTGTGAGCAAGGTCTACAATGCTCTTTAAATCCGAACAGATTCCGTAATAGGACGGATTGTTTATCAGGATAGCCTTGGCATCGGGGTTTTCTTTAACCGCCTTCTCGACATCCCTGATTTCCATTCCGAGGGGGATTCCAAGATTCACATCCACCTTGGGATCGATATACACAGGCACAGCGCCGCAAAGGATCAGGGCATTGATGGCGCTCTTGTGCACATTCCTGGGCATGATGATCTTCTCGCCCTTTTTGACACTGGAAAGGACCATTGCCTGAACAGCGCTGGTGGTTCCGTTAACCATCATAAAGGCGTGAGCTGCACCGAATGCATCCGCCATAAGTTCCTCGGCTTCCTTGATAACGGAAACCGGATGACAAAGGTTATCCAAAGGTTTCATGGAATTGACATCAATTCCCACACATCTGTCTCCAAGAAATCTCACCAGCTCCGCGTTGCCCCTTCCCCTTTTATGGCCGGGAACATCAAAAGGCACTACCCTCTGCTTCCTGAAGCGCTCCAGAGCCTCATATATTGGGGCTTTTTTTTGCTTTTCCAAATTCAACTAACTACTCCTCCGGTTAAATAAACGCATAACATACTAAAAGGAGTATCATGCCCACGCGAGCATGCTACCCCTTGTTGTATCTAATTAAACGCAATAATCATACTATAAATCCAGGTATTATTAAAGAGTTTTATGCAATTTTTTCAGCCTCCGATACGCTTTGCCAGAAGCCTTACAGTATAGGTCTTTGTGCCGCAGTAGTCCCCCTTTCCTTTTAGCACAACTGTGGTGGTTCCAAGGAACCTGTTATTCTTTACGGATTTTACCTCGTAGTCTGTTTTATTATCCAGTTTTTCCTCGTTCTTCCCCACTGTCCTATACACTTCCAGGTCACCGGCCTTAATATCAATAGCCTTGCCGTTACTGAAGAATATATTGCTGCTGCCAACCAGCCTCACCTTATATTTGGAAATGTTTCTTGCCGGTTCATAGACAGTGTACTCTCCCACTATTTCGTCTGTTTCTTTTTCGGACTCTTCATGCATGAAACAGCTCTTTTCACCAAGGGTAAGATTGCTTAAAAGAATGCTTACCCTGATCCTGGTGCCCTTAGGGACTTTGTCCTCTGCCAGTACCTGATCTCCTTCGCCGACATTGGTTCCGTCCAGGAGAGTTGTGGCTTCTGCATAGGCATAGGCAACATCTGCTTTATTAAAGGCTTCAAGATCTTTGCCCTTACCAACACTAAGAGCCTTTCCGTCCTGATAAACCTTCACAGCAGGCATAAAGTAGCCCTTCCTGCCCTTCTCATTATAGGCAACGTCGGCTACCACAAGCTCCGCACTGCTTATGGGTGCCTTAGTGATGGAGAAGGTCTTTGAAACAGTGGTTCCTGTGTAATTGCCGATACCCTTTACCGTTACACAAGGTGCTGACTTCGAATTCTTATCCGCAACCTTTATGTTATTTTTGTAGGTAAGGGTGTAGTCAATGCCTTCCTTCAGTTTAATTTCTTTTCCCGTCTCATTACTCTGGGCGTTTTCGGCGATGAGTTTCACAGTTACAGCAGGGCGCACTCCGCCCTTGGCAAATACGCCGTCTTTCACATCGATATCAAGCCTTCCGTATTTGTCGTTCTTAAGGTTATAGGCCTTGATGGTGATCGTCTTTTTAAGAGTTCCTGTAACCCTGTTCTGTCCTTTAAACGTAAGAGTGAACTTACCGGGGTTGACACTTGTTATTCTGCTTACAAGAATGTCGGCGGCATCAGCGCCTTCCACACCCTCCGTCTTCATGGAAAGAGGTACATTCTTCTTGAGAGCACTGTCATAGAAGTAAAGAGTTACTCCGTCGCAGAGTTTTCCCTCCTTGGCATTTTTGTTGTAGGCTGCTACCGTCTTATCCTTCTCGTTGTAAAGGTCCTCAAGGGTTATGGTACTGCCGGTGTATTCAACGCCGGATGCAAGTCCTGCGATCTTCACCTTGCTCATGGCAATACCGGTGATCTCAAGGGTCTGCGTCTTACTTCCTACAAAGCTCTTCCCGGCAGGGTCTTCCTTCTCAATTCCCTGAAGGATAAAGCTGTGTTTTCCTGCTGCCTTGTATGTATAGCCAACAGTAACAGGGACAGCTTTATAGTCCTCTCCATAGACAAGAGGTTCCGGATCTTTGCCATACTTAACAAAGGCCTTTGCATCTTTGCCATTGCTGTTATCAAACAGTTCTTCAAGACTGTAAGCCTTATCATCATATGCCAGCTTCAGGGCTTTTCCATCGACGCCGACCACTTTAACCTTGGAAATACTGATGGTATTTGCAGGATCTTTTGTCTCCACCTTGACCTTAGTATTCATGGCTCCGGCAAAATTACCGTTATCCCCGGCAATGACTCTTATCCAATAGGTCTTTCCCGGAACGCTCAGTATTTCCGAAGAAGGATTTGTGATGGGGGAATCCATAGCATCAGCGTCATAGTATTCAAGGATATAGTCGGTTCCGGGCTTTAAGGTCTTTCCTTCGAAGGTGATCTTTGGCCTGGTGTTTCCAAGCTTAACACTCTTTCCTGCCATTACAGCTATTTCCGTCTCGGAAGAAATAACCGCCTCATTCATGGGAGCCTTCTCAATGGTAAAGGTAAAGGTCGCCGTGCCGGAATAATTGCCCTTTCCCTTGATGGTGACAGTAGGCGCATTCTTATCCCCGGGTCCTGCTGCCTTAATATTGTTCCTGTAGACAATGGTATACTCTCTTCCCTCCACCAGCTGCCTGGTTCCATGGAAAACATGTATATCGCTGTTAAAGGTTACCTTCTCGGAGGTATAGGCTTTAACATATCCGGTCTCTTTCTCAACTGAGTCCTTAAAGATCTCTTTTATTTCTGCTCCATCAGAACCTGTCAGGTAATACCATATATCATCAGGAACCGCTGCTATCTCATCATCAAAAAGATTTTCCTTTTCATTTCCTTCATCCAGGTCACCCCATATATCCTCTTCCTCCACCACAGGATCCGGATTTGGATTTGGATCTGGATTTGGGTCTGGATCAGGATCCGGGTCGGGGTCAGGATTGGGATCAGGATCCGGGTCAGGATCGGGATTGGGGTCAGGGTCTGGGTCTGGGTCGGGATCCGGGTCAGGGTCTGGGTCGGGATCGGGGTCCGGATCAGCATCAGGATCGGGGTTAACCGTAACCTCGCAGCTGGCAGAATAATCTGTTCCCCTTAAGGTTGCCGTGATCGTAACCGTTTTAGTCTCCTTAAGATCATCCGCAGGATCCACAATTCCACTTGATACCGTAGCTACCTTCGCATCAGAGCTGGTCCAGTCGATGGGATGACCTTGATAGTATTCTTCCGTATAAACAAGGAGTCTGCCTGTAACTCCGCTCTTTGAGTTCAAAGTTAAAGTCTTTTTGTTAAGCCATATAATATCTGCGGCAGTTTTTATCCTCAGGTAGTATGGAATGGTTGCGCTTACCTTGCCGTCTTCTACATAAGCCAGGGTCTTTAATGTAGCCTGCTCTGTTACCTTGATAGGTTCGGTGTAAAGCTTTGTATACTCAGCCGGAGTATTTGTATTCTCATTAACATACGGATTTCTGCCATCAAGGGTGTAATAGATATTAGCTCCTTCTGTTTCGGTTGCCAGACTTACATATGTTCCGGGCATGACTGAAACAGTAGCTGAAACAGCCTTCTCTCCATTTACATAGAGATACGGTCTGCTTGCTTTAATCGTCGGTAAAACCGTGACAAGGCATGATGCAGAATACTCTGTTCCTCTGACAGTTGCTGTGATTGTAACCTGTCTTTCATCAGCTATATCATCGGCAGGGTCCACCACTCCGCCGGATACCTTTGCTATAAGGTACTCAGAGGTGGTCCAGTCTATGGGAACGTCCTTATACTCCTCATCCACTGTGGCCGTTATTGTTCCTGTTACGCCCACCCTGGACCGAAGGGTCATCTCGTACACATCAAAGCTTATGATATCCTGCGTGGTTTTTATCTTAAAGTCAAAAGAGCTTTCGTCGCTGACTTTACAGTCATCGGCAAGCGCTACAGCCCTTATGAGAGTTTCTTCTTCAATAGTCAGCGCCTCAGAATACTCCATAGTCGCCTGAGTAAGAACAGCTCCCGTCTCATCGAGCATGGGCGCACTTCCGTCTATTGTATAGAAGATCCTTGCTCCGGGAGTAGAGCTGGAGAGCACAAAGCTGACCCCTCTTGAAACACTTATCTCACCGGGAGAAACTTCATTTCCTTTTATGCTGCCCTTTGGTGCTCCGGTTTTTATCATGGGCACAACACTAACACGGCAGGATGCTGCGTAGTTTGTGCCACTGACAGTAGCTGTGATGGTAACCTCTTTTGTCTCAGAAAGACCATCTTTCGGTTCAACCACACCATTCTGCACCGTGGCAACAGTTTCATCAGAGCTTGTCCAGTCGATGGTGCTGCCCTCAAGGTCCTCATCCAGAATGGCGGTAATGACCCCGATAGCATCTTTCTTTGACTTGAGGACCATCTCCTTTTTATCAAGATAGATAAGATCAGCCGCCTTTTTTATCCTTACGGTAAAAGAGCTGACGGCGCTGGCCTTACCGTCTTCATGAAAGGCTACTGCTTTTATTACAGTGTCACTGTCGATGCTGATAGGCCCGTCGTAAAGCTTCGTATACTGATCAAGGATATTACCGTCCCCGTCAATAGAAGGCTCTTTTCCCGAAAGGGCATAATAGATGTCAGCTCCCTCAGTGGCAGTTACCAGAGTGATCTTAGTGCCCTTTAATACACTTGTTTCACTGATATACTGATTTCCTTTTATGTATCCGGCAGGGGCAGATGCACTTATCAAAGGCTTCACTGTAACAAGACAGGACGCCTTATAGTTTGTTCCGCTTATTGTCGCAGTAATCGTCACCTGCTTTTCCGAAGTCAGATTGTCCGCAGGATCTACTATTCCATCTGATACCGTTGCAACGTTTCTGTCTGAACTGGTCCAGGTAACCGCCTGATCCTTAAATTTGTCCGCCAAAATGACAGCCGAAAGCTTTCCCGTAACTCCGGCTTTTGATTTTATTGTAAGCTCCTCTTTATCAAGATTTATGACTTCGCCATCCGGTATGACTTTAAGATCAAAGGTCACCGTATCGCTGACCTGGTATTCTCTCCTATAGGCCACAGCCTTTATAACCTTGTCCTGATCGATTATCAGTGAGCCGGTACCAAGAGATCTTGTGTTATTGTCTGTAGGATTTCCATACTCGTTCAGAGAAGGCTCAACTCCTCCAAGGGTATAGAATACACTGGCTCCGCTTGTGGCTGAGGTCAGCCTTAGTCTGGAGCCCTTGTAAACAAAAGATTCTCCGGCGGATATCGCCACTCCGTCTATAGTACCCTGTGGTGCTTTTGTAATGGCAATACTGCTTACGGTAACAACGCAGGAGGCGGAATAACCGGTCCCCCTGATGGTGGCGGTTATGGTAGCCTTTTTGGTCCCGGTGATGTCATCTGCGGGATATACAATGCCCTCAGTAACGGTAGCCACAGTTTCATCGGAGCTTTCCCAGTCAACTATTGTATCTTTCAGGTCTTTGGCCGTTGTGGCGGTTATCTTACTTGTTGCGCCGCTGTTTGATTTAAGGGATATCCTGCTCTTATCAAGGGTGATGGGATTTCGCACATAAACCCTGATCTCCTTTGTAAGCCCATAACAGGAAGCATAGATAAGGCCCGCTCCCGTTTCGGTTCCTGCCGTTACCGTTATCCCGTTTTCAGATGTAGATACCGATATGATATCCGGAGTTTCATTCTGAAATGAAAATTCTCCTCCCACGGGGCGGGATGAAGTGGTTATCCGGGCGCTCTCTCCCGGGGCAAGATAGATCTTTTCCGGAGTAACGGTTATTTCCGGATCCTTGGGCAAAACTTTGGCATAAAGGTCTATTGCACCTGTCTGGGAAGCTGAGATCTGCGTTTGTGGTTTCCCTGTAAACTCAGGATCTGTGTACCATCCCAAAAATTCATAATCTTCAGGCGGCACGGGATCATATAGCTTTCGTCCCACCCCACCTATATATGTCTTTGTATTTCTTGGATTCTGAGTGCTTCCGTTTAAGTGATAGGTAATGCTGTAGTTGGTTCCGAAGGTAACGGAAAAATAGGTCTTGGTATAACTGTTTTGCTTTTGATAAACCGGGGTAAAATAGTACTGCCCACTGCCGGCGGATTTTCCTTTGTAATAACTGTCGACATATTCATATGAATCCCTGCCATCGTCAAGGATCTCGGCTATGAGAGTGTTTTCATCGCCTCTGTATAATCTGTAGCTCTTAGCCCCTGTGGCTGCCTGCCACTTAAAGGTAACTACCTTGTCATCCGTAGCCTCATAGTCAACAAAATTCCAGGAGGGCCGTATCTCATGGGTCACTGTGGCCACAACTCCATCCACGTTTGCCATGATCGCAACCTGCCCCATCTTCTTTTCCTCAAGAACAGGCCTTCCGTTCTCTACCCGGATTGAAAGTGCATCTTCATCAGAGGAGGTCCATACGGGTTCCGCCTTTGGCACATAATCCTCGGGAACATATTCCAGTCTGTAGAAGTTCTCCATTCCGCTGCCCGGAATGAAGATAATGCTCTTACCTATTGAAAGCTGAACCAGCTTTCTGCTTACCGTTACATTTATACTGCTTCTTATATTTCCGCCGGGAAGTGAAGCTGTTACCACTGCTTCTCCTTCTGACACGCCCTTTATGATCCCGTTATCTACAGTCACAACAGCAGGTTTGGAACTGCTCCAGTTGAGCTTCTGATAACCTGCTCCGGAAGGCAGAAGTTTCGTGTTTACTTTAAAATCCTGCCCTACACCCAGGTCAAGGTTTCCATTTTCAATATTGGTAAAGTCTATCTGCGTGGGAGACACCGCTGATCCCGGCGCCTTGTTAACGGTATATGCTTTTATGGTGAAATTCCCACTGTACTGAGTATCAGCCCAGGAATCCCCCATCTTTATGAAACTCTGTCCGGGGTATGACTTATTTACGACTTTTCCGTCCGAGGAGGAATAAGACTCTGATACCCCCAGAGAGAAAGAGTCGAGTTTAACCACCACAGCAAAATTTGATCCGGGCTCTAAGTCTACACTGTTTCTTAATTCAACAGTATTCATACCCGCAAACTCAAGGAAGCCGGATGTGGTGGCTTCTTCCACAAGATTTCCGGTATCCGGTGTGGTCACAACATCTGTATATACTTCCACGGTGTAGCCCACATTGGTGGCATTTGTTATAAAGGAAACCGCTTCAAGTGTTTCTCCGCCTGTGGCACCCGTTGCATGGGCGGTAAAGACATTTGCCCCTGCCTGATAGTAACTGTGGCCGTTACTCAATGCTCCGTCATATCCGTAATTATTGTCATAATTGCCCGCAGACTCCACATCCACAGCAAAGAAGGAATCACCCATAGTATTCTCATAGTAAGACATCCAGAAATATCCACGGTATGAGTTCTGGGATCCTGCTCCGCTGGTCCACCAGCTGTTTCTTATAAGAAACGCTCCATCTCCGGGAGGAGTAGTCGCAAATCTGCTCTTTGGAAAATCATCATCCCAGCCAATGATATCTACTGCATGAGGCCCGGGGGCACTGCCTGCATTATAATAGCAGTTATTGGAGCTGCTGTAGGTCTCTGAGGTAACCCTGGGTGAATTTCCCTCTGGAACGGAAAAGACCATTCCTGCAGCACCGGATTTTTGAACCAGCTTTTTTATCGGATCAAGAAGTGACAGATCCCCGGTACTCCTGAAGGCTGCCATATCCACTGACTCAATATAATAGTTCATCAGATGGGTTACACTGCTATAGGCAATTGAGTCAGAAAGTCCGCCGTTTAAAACCAATGATGCATTTTCATATCTTGCAGTACTCTCAGCCGCAGCGCCCTGCCATTGTGCAAGAGACTCGGCTGCGTCCACGAAGTTTCCGCCCTCATGAAGGCTTCGGTATCCGCTGGAGATATATCTGTCTCCTTCCGTATTTCCAAGGGGATCTGTCACAGTATTGTAGGTGAAGTAGGCAAGATGCAGTTCCGAAAGATCCGGATTTGACATCACTCCTTTTTTCCTTAAGTTGATTTCCTCAAGTCCCGTAAAGGCAAAGGCCCAGCAGGTTCCGTAGGCTCCCTGATATCTAAGGGGCGGAAGATTTGCAGTCTGATAGCTTGAGGGATAATATGCGCCCCGGAAAAGATTTACTTCAGGCTCATTGTGGATGACACTGATGGGATCGTCTTCTGCCACATATCCTGTTCCGCAGGGGAATTCCTCATAAAGCTCGATGGTATCTGTCTCTTCTGCTCCTTCTACTGTCTCCGCCTCTTCTGAAGCTTCTGTATCAGCTTCCTCCCCGGAAGATTCCAGGGAAGCCTCTTCGTCAGATGCTTCTTTGTCGGATGCTTCTTTGTCGGATGCTTCTTTGTCGGATTCGTCATTGATGGCCGGAACTTTGTCAGAATCTTCTTTCGCGGATTTGCCTTCCTTCGTCTCATGGTCGCCGGAAGGATCTGCTTCGCTTTCTGCGTTACTTCCTTTTCCTGCTTCATCTGAAGGGGTCAGATCGTCGTCTTTATTTGTATCTTTATTTGTATCTTTATTCGTATCTATATCCGTATTTTTATCTTCTTCATTGGAAGCATCTGTTTCTGTCATAGAAGGCACAGCAGAATCATCAGCTGCAAATGAAATGTTTGCACCTGAAACAAAAAGCATTCCTGAAAGAAGTAATGAAAGGATTCGTTTTCTAAGCACGTATTTAACTCTCCTGACCTTTTAGTACCGTGATGAGCGCATACTCCCACTATTAATTTGTATGATATTTACCCGCCTCATACTTAGCAATACAGTTATTAAAAATTCATTTTTATTTAAGGATGTGCTCAATATTTTGTTATAATTATTTCATAATCACGGTAATAAAAAGGAGGCTTTCCATGGCATTTGAAAGTAGTATTCCACGTTCCGATATGATAAGCTGTGCGCTCTGCTACAATGCGCCCTGTGATAAGGCCTGTCCTTACATGATCCCTTCGGACACTCTAAGAAGCATCTGGTTTGACAATTCGGCTGTTGCAGCCGCAACCGTTCCCGATAAAAATGTGTGTCTTACCTGCAATTCCCCATGTGAGGAAGAATGTGTAAGGCCTCACGCTGTACCCATAAAGAAGATTATGTCAAGGCTCCACGATGAGGTTAAGCCGTGCCATGATCTTCCTCTGCCTGATGATGAAAGTCTTCTTCGCTCGGATTTCTGCGGCATACCCCTGGAGAATCCTTTCCTTCTGGCATCGTCCGTAGTCAGCAGTACCTACGATATGTGCGCCAGGGCCTTTGAAGCGGGATGGGCCGGAGCATCATTCAAGACCATATGCAGCCTGGATATCCATGAAGCTTCTCCAAGATTCTCTGCCATTACCGGAGATGGCGGCTCCATAATCGGATTCAAGAATATAGAACAGCTCTCCGATCACAGTGTATCTGAGAACATGGAGATATTCAGACGGCTTAAGGAGAACTACCCTACAAAATTCATACTTGCCTCCATCATGGGGCAGAATGAAGATGAATGGGAAGAACTTGCAAGACTCTGCCAGGAAAACGGCGCCGATGCCATTGAGCTTAATTTCTCCTGCCCCAATATGATGGAAGAAGGCCTGGGCTCTGATATCGGCCAGGTTCCTGAACTTGTGGAGAAATTTACCGCCGCAGCAAGAAGGGGAGCTACAATTCCAATTCTGGCAAAACTGACTCCCAACGTTGCCACCATGTCTCCTGCCGCGGAGGCGGCTATCAGGGGCGGTGCCGACGGTATTGCTGCCATCAATACCATAAAGAGTATCATTGGAGTTAATCCCCACACTTACGTTACCGCTCCAGCAGTAAGAGGAAAATCAGCCGTAGGCGGATACAGCGGAAATGCCGTTAAACCCATTGCTCTTCGCTTTGTGGCTGAGCTTGGTCAGAATCCTGCTCTTAAAGATAAGCACATAAGCGGAATGGGCGGAATTGAAACCTGGATGGATGCCCTGGAGTTTTTGATGATGGGCGCTGAAAGTGTGCAGATTGCCACTGCTGTCATGCAGTATGGCTATAGAATAATAGATGACCTTAAATCCGGCCTGAACTACTATCTGGCGGAGAAGGGATTCAGAAATGCTCGGGAGGTTGTAGGGCTTGGTCTTGACTCCTTGAGCCCCACCACCGATGTACTGGAACGGGATTCCATCGTATATCCCAAGTTCCATCCGGGTAAATGCATCGGCTGTGGCCGCTGCATGATCTCCTGCGAAGACGGTGGCCACCAGGCAATCTATCTTGACGAAAACCGCAAAGCCCGAATGGACGCAGCCAGCTGCGTCGGATG
>JAILFT010000020.1 GCA_024697425.1 Butyrivibrio sp.
GAGAAGGTTATGTTTACACTTACTGAGTCAATCAGATCTGCAGGATCAAAGAAGAACAATTACACAATCGAGTGGGGCGATACTTCCGCTGATGATTATGCAATTGAGGAAGAGATTGGAACTCTTAGAGTAAACAATCCTCCTACGCCTAATCCTGATCCTACACCTTCAGAGCCTACACCTACACCTACTGCAGCTCCTGCAGGAGAGGTTCTTGGAGCAAGACGTGAAGGCGAAGGCGACGGAGCAGCAGTTCTTGGAGCAAGAAGAGGTAGAACAGCAGACGAAACAACAAATGCAGCATCAAGACTGCTTGCTATCATTGTTTCAGCAGCAGTTGCAATTTCTCTCATGTTCAAGGGAAAGAAGAAGGAAGATCAGGAGTGATCGTTCATTTTCAAAAGATGAATAAGTATTAGTATTAAGAAGGCGGCTGACCGGATAAAACCGGCCAGCCGCTTTTTGCAACATATCATCAAAATAATGGCCAGTACTGCATTTCCCTCGTCTGCTTCATATTTTTTTTATAATTCTAAAGCGAAAATAATTTCACGCTATTTAAAGTTTATTGAAATTTAATTATTCCGTGCAAACCCAGAGTATATAATACTTTCAGGGGTTTTGATCACACTTTGGACACAAATCCAACAAAAAACTTTCAAAATATGATGGGTGATATGATGGTTCTTTTTCTACAATGGGTAATGTGAAAGGACACAATTATGGGTAGAAAAGCTTTGAGCGCCGCAAACAACCCGGATTCAGGTCATCGAAAAGGTACATTCGTTGTGAAGATTGAGTACTGTCAGAACGAGACCTGGCAAGGCAAGGTTGTATGGGCAGAGGAAAACAGAACCGAACGCTTCAGAAGCATGCTTGAGCTTGTCAAGCTCATGGATGAAGCAATGGCCGCAGGCCAGCAGGTGTCAATTGAGCGGCAGGCATGACCTGTTGCAGTAACTGGTGGTTATTATTGAAACAATATTAACAAATAAAAAGAGATGGAGAAAAAGATATGTTGAAAAAGTGGAACAGATTTCTGGCGTTCATACTTGCATTCGCACTTGTGATCACAACTTTCGGAAGTGATTTTGCAAGCGCTAAGGCATATGCAGATGATGGCACAGAAGAAAACACAACTGTTGAAGCGCAGGAACCTGCCGCTGAAGAACCCGCTGCAGAGGAACCCGCTGCCGAGGAACCGGAAGTTCCCGAAGTAGTGGAAGATGAACCAGAGGTAATCCCCGAGGTGACTCCTGAAGTAGTGCCTGAGGTGGTTCCTGAAGTTATCCCTGAGGAGGGCGATGTTCCTGCTGAGACTCCTGAAGTAGTTGAGCCTACAGAGGAAGAGCCTGCAGAGGATGAAGAGGAAGTGTCCGATGAGGATGCCGAAGAGGCAGAAGAGGACGAGGAAGCTTCCGAAGAAGCTGAAAAGAATACTGTTACTGTAACCTATAAGTATACTAAGGGCGGAGAGATTTTCCCTGAGAGTGAGACAATAGATCTTGATGACCCTGAAGCTGCTTTTACAGGATCTACAGCAACAGCATATGAGAACTATGACTTTATCGGATGGGCAGATGCGGAAGGCACCATTATTTCTACAGAGAACCCATTCGTTCCAGAGATAAAAGAGGATGCTACCTATACCGCTACTTTTGAACCGGTAGAGAACATAGCAGAGCTCATGCCCGAGATCAAGGTTGACTCTGAGCAGTATGGCGATTTTATCGTATCACTTGAAGCTGAAGTTGGTGTATTCCCTGCCGGAACTACAGTACAGATCAACCAGATTTCTGATGCTCAGGCAACACAGATGGCTGAAGCTGCCCTTGGCGGTGAGAAGCAGGCTAAAGGTATCGATATCAGCTTTGTTGATGCTGATGGAAACACAATTCAGCCCAAGAACCAGAAATACGTACATGTATCTCTTGGACTTGCTCCTAAAGCCAGCGTAGAGGGTGATTCCTTCACAGTGCTCCACGAGCATGACGGCGAGGTAAAAGAGATTGATGCATCAGTTTCTACAACTGACGCTAATAGTAATCCCTCTGATAATACACAGGTTGCTACAGAGGTTACATTCGATGCAAACAAGTTCTCTATTTTCATCGTAGTTGCTGATAATCAGGATTCCGATGAGACTTTCGAGCTTGGAACAATCAGATTCTATAAAGACCCTAAGGGAACTGAGAATAACGAAGTCCTTATAGAGAAAACTGTAAAGAACGGTGACATCATTTCCAATCCCGGAATTCCTTTTATAGGGAAAAATCAGGAGTTCATCGGATGGTATGTTGATGGTAAAAAAGACGGGACAAAGATTACCTTCACTAATGAAGAATATGTGGTTGACGGAATTACAAACGGTGCTGAGATTGATGTATATCCCGTTGTTTCCGCTACCTATTATGTAACCTTCATCGGTATAGATGGTGAGATTTCCCATGTTGAGCAGGTTGTAGTTGAGAAAGAAGGCGACGAGAAACTTAATCTTGACGGAATCACTGTTACACCAGGTGCAGGTCAGGCATTCCTTGGATGGGCTAAGGAAAAGGACAGCACAACAACTATCAGCACTTATGATGTAGTTGCTGAGTATGAAGCACTTCCTGAAGGCGAAGAAGACCTTATGCTTTATGCAGTAGTAGTTCCTGCATATTGGGTAAAATTTATAACAAACGTTGGATCAGAGAAAGGTGCAACCTACGTAGGGCCTCAGTTCCTTCAGAAGGGACAGAAAGTTAGCGAAGTGCTTTCAAAGATCACAACTGCTCCTGAGCGTACAGGATATACATTAGCAGGATGGTCATTCTCAGATGCAGCAAATCGCGAGGTTGATGATCTTGATGTAGCTGTTGAGGAGAAGGCTGATGATAAGCAAGAGGTTTGTCTCTACGCAGTATGGGCACCTGTACAGAATACCAAATTCACAATTATTGAGTGGCATGAGAGCATTTCCAGTGATGAAGAGGATGCATGGGAATACTATAGCAGCAAGACATGTGAAGGAACAACAGGTAAGGCCATTACTGTAACTGCTGATGCAACCAGTACAAAAGTAACTGTTGATGGAGAGAGCAGCCCTGTTTGGTCCAAATTAGAGAATAAAACCAATCAGGAAACGGACGAAACAAAATACTATAAGATAGGCTTTGAGTATAACACAGAGCTTGGAAGCAAGTACGAGATAAGCAATCCTATGGCAGGCACTGATAGCGGAATTAACCCAGCCGGTGATACTGTTGTTAATATCTATGTATCTCGTAAGATGATCACAATTAAATTTGTGGCCGGATCCACTACTGAATATGAGTATGTTCCCGGTACCGGATACAATGCCAGGTACGGATTAGTTAATGGCCAGTATATAGAACTGGAATATGACCGTTGGGACGGCTGGGGCTATTATACCGGATGGTGGCCTATGCTGGAGTGGCATAGTTATACCGGAACCCGCTATGAAATTAAGAGTTCGCAGCAGGAAGTAGTATATAAGACCTTTACCGGAAAATACGGAACTACTCTTAAAGCTAATGGCTACACATGGCCTTCAGAGTATAATTGGTATGAGGAAGATGGTACACGCTGCACATTCCTTGATGCTTTCCTGGATAATCATACATTGAAAGCTAGCAATTCATCTGGTGGAAGTTATACTATCAATCATTATGTAATGGATACAAATGGAAATTATGAGAATAGTCCAAGGACTTCTCTGAAATATTCCGGTGGTACATTCTACTTCACAGATAAGTACAATGGTTTTTCTGTAGCGTATTATAAAGGACAGGGTGGATCCTGGACTGCTTGTCATGATCCTGAGACCAACCCTAAAGGTGCAGGTGTTACATCAGTCAGCAGAGCCGGAAATCTTTCTATTCGACATGAAAGAAAGCAATTTGATGTAATCTTCAAGGTTATTGATCCCGTAACCGGCAATATTACAGAGCAGAAGGCTTCAAATATTTATTACGAGAAGAAGCTCAGCGAAGTAGCTGCAGTTAACACTATCAGAAACGCATCGACTGACCCGAAGGAAAATTACAAGAATTATAAGAAGGCCGGCTATTCATTTGAATGGTACAAGAACCCTCAGGGCGGCGAAGGAAACGAGTTTGACTTTGACACCAGGATGCCCGACGGCGGTATTGTTATCTACGGCGTATATACACCTGTTAAATTTACGGTGACTCTTCACCTCGAGGGTGGAACAATAATTGATTCCCATCTGGCACCGCAATTCAATGTTGAGTCTACTGAGGAAGTTGACCGCAATACTCTTATTAACGGTGTAGCTAAGGAGAATTACAGACTTCTTGGTTGGTACTACAAAGATGGTGATGTACTTAAAGAGTTCAAGTACGGAAGAATTACCGACAATATCGATCTTTATGCGCAGTGGATTTATGCAGGAACTGTAAAGATTGCTTATAAAGGCGGCGATCGCTCAGATTCTGAGTTTATTCCTGATTACAATTACGCACCCGGAACAACAGCTGTTGTAGCTGCTCCTCCTTCAAATATTGATGATGAGGATGAAGAGAATCATAAGTACTACACATTCGTTGGCTGGAAAGTAACAGGCGGAGACGGAGCAGTTCTTCTTCCTAATGATGCATTTAAGCTGACAAATGAAGTTATTGAGGCCGGATATGATGAAGGCGGCGTTAGATATGTAGAAGTTGTAGCTCAGTACAAAGAGACCGGAACAAAGCCCGGAAAGGATGAACTTACAACTCTGATCTATGATCCTAACGGCGGAGAACCTAAGAGCGGAGTAACTGAGGACTTCAACGAGAACGATCAGGTTGTAATCGAAAACCTTAAGGTTAACTATAAGGTTATTGCTAAGGATGCACTTTATACAAAGCCCGGATACAGACAGAAATCCTGGAATACAATGCCTGATGGATCAGGCCTTACAGTAGAATTTGGTACAGAGCATATTGCAGCAGATAACCTTGACAGAGATAAGAACTTAAAGAGAAATACTCTGTATGCTATCTATGAGCAGGTAAAACTTTATGCTGTTATTGCTGCAGCAGATCCTGTAGAAGTAGCTTACGATGGAAATCCACATGAGAATTGTGATTTCACAGTAGAAAGAGCATACTACATCCAGGACGGTGAAGAAGTAGAAGTAGATACAGATGAAGCAAAGAACGCTATCAAGTTCCTTGATGGATTTACAGGAGCAAAGGGAACAGATGTTAAGCGTGATGCATCAGACAATGTGATTGCTTATACTAAGTCAATTACTGCTGACGACTTTGAGCTTACAGAGAATTCAGGCTATACAGACGTTGATATTACAGTTGATACAGACAAGGATGAGCTTGAGCTCACAATCACTCCTGTTAAAGTTACTGTAACCATCACAGGTACGCAGGTAACGGCAGAGTATGATGGTAAGAAGCATGCAGCTGAAAATTATAAGGTTGATGATATCAGCGTAACATCTTACACAGAGAATGACTTCACATTCAGCGGAACAGCTAAGGCAGAGAGAACCGATGTTGTTGAGACAATCGACGGTGAAGAGGATACCGACGGACAGACCGATATGGGTCTTACAAAGGATAACTTCACAAACAACAATAAGAACTTCGATGTAACCTTTGCTGTAACTGACGGCTTCGTAAAGATCACTCCTGTAGAGGATGAAGTAACCGTTAAGATTACAGGTGACTGGAATGTAACTACTTATGACAAGACAGAGCACAAGGTAACAGGTTATGATGTAGAAATTTCTAATAAGCTTTACAAAGAGGCTGACTTCACATTCACTCCTTCAGAAGATGTCGAGCTTGAGAATAAGAAGCCTGTTGCAAAGAGAACTGATGTTGGCCAAACAGACATGAAGCTGGATAAGACTCAGTTCACTAACAACAACACCAACTTCACAAATGTTACGTTTGAGGTTGTTGATGGTTACCAGAAGATTAACCCCGTTGATAAGATTACCGTAACAATAACAGGTAAGCAGGTAACGGAAGATTATGACAGCAAGAAGCATACAGCTGAGGGCTACGATGTAGAAATCAGTGATTCACGTTATACTGAGGATGACTTTAAGTTCAACGGAACAGCTAAGGCAGAGAGAACCGATGTTGTAGAGACTATTGATGGAACTGAGGATACCGATGGCCAGACAGATATGGGCCTCAAGGATTCAATGTTCGAAAATAAGGACAAAAACTTTGATGTTGAGTTCGTGATCAAAGAAGACGGATTTGTAAAGATCAATCCTCTTAAGGTAACAGTAACAATTACCGGTACAAAGGATGAAGTTGAGTACGATGGCAAGATCCACGCTGTTGATGGTTACAAGACAGAGATTTCAGATAAGCTTTACAAAGAGTCCGACTACACAGTAACGGCAGGTTCAGACACTGAGAAGGCTCACGCCGAGGGTAAGAAGATTGACACATATCCTATGAACCTCAGCGAGAAGGACTTCGAGAACAACAATAAGAACTTTGATGTAACCTTCGATGTAACAGACGGCGAACTTAAGATCAAGGGTCGTTCACAGAAATTTGAGATCACAGCAACACCTGATGCAGTTGATTCTATGGTTTACTCAGGCCTGGATCACAAGGGTGACACATTTACATACACCCTCACAGGTAAGGGTGCTGATCCGGTACCTCTTCAGGGATTTGTCGGAACATTAAGAGATCTCTTCGGAGCAATCGTTGCCAATGCGGCAGAGGGAGTTCCTGTAGAAATCGATGGTGCTACATTCTATGTAACAGGACTTAAGGCAGAGGTTCTTGAGGCTTCCGCAAGAGATGTAGGGACATACACAATCCATATCGTAGAAGAGGAAGGCGGAGTTAAGATTTCTGATGGCGAGAGTGATGTAACAGATCAGTTTACTGTTAAGCATGACGATACAACACCTCTGAAGATTACAAAGAAGGATGTAACAGTTAAGACTGGTAGCGCATCAGCAGTATATTCAGCCGGCAAGAAGCTTTCAAATCCTGAGGCAAGTCTTGATGGTATCGTAGATTCAGATAAGGACCATGTTTCCGTAAAGGCAATCAGCGTACTGGATAAGGCAGCTACAATTCCTAACAAGTACGAGCTTTCCTACGACGAGGCATTCAATCCTGATAACTACAACTGGATTGACGATCTGGGAGAACTGAAGATGACAAATCCTACACCCGGACCTAATCCTCCTACACCCGGACCTACTCCTACACCTACTCCGGATGCACCTCCTGCAACTCCTGTAGCACAGGTACTTGGAGCAAGGAGAGAAGAACCTGCAGCAGAAGCACCTGCAGTACTTGGAGCAAGAAGAGGAAGAACAGCAGACGATACAGCTACCGGAACAGCAAGACTCTTTGCTATCATCGTTTCAGCAGCAGTAGCTATGGCACTTCTGTTCAAGGGCAAGAAGAAAGAAGAAGACTGATCTTTCTTGTGAAAAGAAATAACGTATGATTAAAAGGCGGCTGGCCGGTGTTTACCGGTCAGCCGTTTTCTCTTTTCCCGAGGCAAAATGCTCTGTACTGACAGTCGAAATAGCGGTATAATTTTATATGATCATCGACTACTTTATCAGAAGGAAAACTAAAGACAAAATGGCAGAAACTAAGCAGATGCTCTTTGCAAAAAACCTGGTTTGCGTATGCGTGGAGCAGGTCCAGAACGGGGATTTTTCGGGCTTATTGTACCATCAGTATGCTGACGACCCAATAAACTTCACCGGAGCCACTGACTTTCTGGTTAAGATGGAAGGTTTGATGGACGATTGGGACTTTCCACAGAGAGGTCTCGCAGAGAGGTTCTTCAAGAAGGAGAACAGGGACAATGCCCACAAGCCTCACCACCTGAAGACTAATGACGACAGGCTTCCCATCGAGATCATCCAGGATGTGAACGGTGTTAGAAACGTTCAGAACAAGAAGGGCAGTCTGGCTACCTTTGTGGTGCAGGTGGTATACAGACAGGACGCCACCTGGCAGGGACACGTTATCCATCAGGAGAAGAATGAGAAGAAGGACTTCAGAAGTGCTCTGGAGCTCATCAAGTACATGGACGCTTCCATCAATGAGCAGAAGTGACATGTCAGCTGCAGCCGGCGGATCCTATCTGGATAAAACGGGTTGAAAATGGCAGTTTTACTTCATGAATTAACAAGGAATGAAAACGGAACTATGCTATGATGTATGTAGCAAAGTTCCGCATTTTTTTATTGGGAGACTGTTTTATGAATTTTGAAATTGTTGAGATCTTTAACAGAAGTGTGACCATCGAACTGGAGTCTGAGGCTATATTTAGGCAGCCTGAGCCCTTTGAGGTATTTATAGACGGGGAAAAGAAATTGTCATGTGACAGGAACGTGGTGTCGGTGACAGGTCTTTTGCCTGACAGAGAGTATAAGATCCGGGTGGCGGCAGCTGACGGTGAATGCGAGAAGTCTTTTACCACAAAGCATGAGTCGGTGCTCCTTAACGTAAAGGCCTTTGGGGCCAGGGGCGACGGGAAGGTTTTGGATACTCCGGCTTTGCAGGCGGCCATTTTGTCATGCCCCAAGGACGGAACGGTATATCTGCCAAAGGGTACCTATTATTCGACGCCTCTTTTCCTGAAGAGCGATATTACCCTGTGGCTTGATGAGGGCGCGGTGATACTGGGAGATACTGACAGGGAGCATTACCCGATTCTGCCCGGCATGACCATGACTACGGATGAGAAGGACGAGTACAATCTTGGAAGCTGGGAGGGCAATCCTCTCAATAATTTCGCTTCCCTGGTGACGGCGATAGATGCGGAGAATATCGATATTATCGGCGGGGGAACCCTTGACGGTAATGCACAGAATTCGGACTGGTGGAAGGATGCCAAGAAAAAACGCATCGCCTGGAGGCCCAACATGATGTTCCTTTGCAGGTGCAGAAATGTCAGGGTGCAGGGGATTACCGTGCAGAATTCTCCATGCTGGACAGTGCATCCCTACTACTGCGAAGAGCTGTCTTTTTTGAACCTGTATATTCATAATCCTTCGGATTCGCCCAATACCGACGGGCTGGACCCCGAGAGCTGCAAGGGCGTGAAGGTGCTTGGCTGCGTTATCTCTGTTGGGGATGACTGCATGGCCATCAAGAGCGGCAAGTATTACATGAGTCTCAATCATCACAAGGTTACTGAAGATGTGGTGATCAGAAACTGCAGGTTTGAGCGTGGACATGGCAGCGTGACCGTTGGCTCTGAGGTTGCCGGAGGAGTTAAGAATGTGCGGGTTTCACAGTGCATCTTTGACGGCACCGACAGAGGACTCAGGATCAAGACCAGGAGAGGTCGTGGAAAGAGGTCTGTACTTGACGACATTCTCTTTGAAAAGATCAGGATGGACGGGGTGCACATGCCCTTTACTGTGAATATGTTCTATTTCTGCGATCCGGATGGCCACAGCGATTATGTGCAGAACAGGGCCGCTGCACCGGTGGATGAGATGACTCCTTCCATCGGCACCATTGCAGGGCGCGACATCACCTGCGAGGGCGTGAGCGCGTGCATGCTTTGCGTGGCGGGACTTCCCGAGAGCCCGGTGGGAAAGCTTGAGTTTGAGGACATTAAGGCTTCTTTTCTTCCTAAGGCGGAGCGTATTCCCGAGAGACCTGTCATGATGGACAACTTTGACGAGATGACCGGCCGCAGCGTCTATGCTGAGAATGTAAAAGAGCTGGTGCTAAAGAATGTGGAGATCATCGGAGCTGCCGACAACGCACCCGAGATGATCGGAGTGGAGAGTTTTGTGAGTGAAGGCGTGGAGTATAAGTGATGGGCTGTTCGCGCGGGCGCAGACATTTGCGTCGGAGCGACTCTGTTCGGAAGGCAGATTCATGCCGATGGCGCGCAATCTAAATTTGACAATATCACGTTTCTCCCGTAAGATAGACGGAGAAATTGGTCAGAGCGCCATTATAACTCTGATTTTGACACCTGATAAAAGGGAGTAGCTGGCTGATATCTGTGTCGGCTGTCGGATCCGTCAGGACGATGCTTTGGAGCATCCGAATCCGGCATAAGGTTATTATTTGACTGACAGCAAGACTTTTATCGTAGCTTTGGCTATGATAAGAGTCTTTTTTTATAGCCGATTGATTCTAATTTGTTTAAGGAGGCAGAAATTGTTTAATCTGAAAACCATCGCAATTATTTTATTTGTACTTATGTACATCCTCATGATCACGCTGCCCAAGAGGCGACATATTGTAGCGCTTTCAACAGCGGCTGTGTTTGTGATCCTGGGAATCCTTCCTCTTAATGAGGTATTCGGAGCCATCGACTGGAATGTACTGATGATGATCTTCGGTACCATGGTCATTGTTGATTACTTCATTGAGTCCAAGATGCCCAACAGGATAGCGGAGATGCTTCTTGATCTGGCGCCTAACGTAATGTGGGTGACCATTTTGATGTCTCTTTTCTCCGGATTCATCTCAGCATTCATCGACAACGTTGCAACTGTACTGATGGTTGCGCCTGTAGGGCTTGCCATCTGTAAGAAACTCAAGATTTCACCTGTACCCATGATCATCTGTATTGCGGTTTCCTCAAACCTTCAGGGCGCCGCTACTCTGGTAGGTGACACCACATCAATCATGCTGGCAGCTGCGGCAAAGATGGACTTCAATGACTTCTTCTGGATGGAAGGTCATCCCGGAATTTTCTTTGCGGTTGAGCTTGGCGCAATTGCCACAGTGCCCATCATGATGTTCATGTTCCGCAAGGACAAAGAGCCTGTCAGCTCCGACGAGAGGACAACAGTTACAGACTATGTTCCCACCATCATGATGCTGGGGCATGTGGTACTTCTCATCGCAGCTTCCTTTATTCCCGAGAAGCCCGACATCACCAACGGTGTGATCTGTATGGTATGCGGTATCATCAATATCGTCTGGGAGATTTTCCTTTCAAAGGGAACCGACAGCATGTGGCATTCTCTGAAGGCTATAGACTATGACACAATGCTCCTTCTTGGCGGACTGTTCTGCGTTATCGCAGGCATCACCAAGGTAGGCATTATCGATGACCTGGCTAACTTCATTGCCAGCGCCGGAAAGGGAAATGTATTCCTTCTGTACACTGTTATTGTATTCGGATCGGTTGCAATTTCCGCCTTCATTGACAACATCCCGTATGTTGCTACGATGCTGCCAGTACTGGCAAGCCTTTCATCTGTTATGAATGTAAGTCCTCTGCTGTTGTACTTTGGTCTTCTGATCGGCGCTACCCTCGGCGGCAACCTTACACCTATCGGCGCTTCAGCCAACATCGCAGGTGTAGGCATGCTCAGGAAGGAAGGCTATGAGGTAACCTTCAGAGATTTCATGAAGATCGGTGTTCCCTTCACTATGACCGCAGTATGCGTCGGATATCTGTTTATCTGGCTTGTATACGCAGGAGCGTGATAGAGCCACCGGCAAGTCACCGGGGACGGTTCTGATTGACTTATTTGGATGCAAAATAACAACAGGGACATTTCATACCTACTCCTCTTCGGAGCCGGCGTGTGAAGTGTCCCTGTTTTATTGCAAATCTATTTATTGTGTTTATTTGAGATTTTTACTGATAGTCTTATTCGCAGACTTTTTTTACAATCTCATCTGCGCGGCTGTTGATGGCAGCTGCATCTGATTCGCTGATATCCTTCACCCAGGAGTTCTTTTGGGAGAGATCTGCGAAGATGATGGAGGAACCGGCTAAAATCGTTCCGAATTCCCCATAAAAGGTCTCAGGCTGATCCACTGTGATCCCGCCCCAGCCGGAAAAACGCTCGGGAGCGATGGTCTTGTCCATGGTGCAGTTTAAGAAAACACTCTTTGCCTCATCTCGCCAGGGTCGTCCCAAAAATACTGAGCCTTCCTCACATCCTTCTGCTCCGCCGATAAAGCAGTTTCTGAAAACAAAGCCGAGGTCCTGGCTGCGGCCGCAGGCTGCGGTGATGTAGCCGTTGATAAAGCGCTCCCTGGTGTCAATCTGGTCTTTATCAAGAGTGGCCGCGCCTGCAGAAGCGGTGGAGGTCAAAGATGCGTCTGAGCCGGTAGGTGCGTGGCTTCCGGCCTCTGTTAATCCCTCAACGACATCAAATCTACTGTGCATCCTGTCGTTACAGATTATGGTGCAGTCATCAAACACAGCATCTGCGCCTCCGAAAATGAAATCCACATCTCCTGTAATGGTGCAGTTTTTGTAGTACTGGCTGGTGAGGCGCCTTTCCGTCATCACCCTCGGTCCCAGGAAGCCGTTTTTCTTTCGTTCCTGCCTGGGAAGAGGAGCGCAGAACAGCGTGTCCTGGCATCCTGTCATCTTCACATTTTCAAAGAAACATATATCGGCATCGGCATAAACAGCAATCGCCTGGCCCACAGCTCTGCCGTCACCGGCGTCGTTTCTTATGGTCATATCCTTTATATGGACTCTGCCTCCACCGAAGAAAGCAGTGTAGCTTCTGAAAGTTCCGCGCTTGCTACCGTCCTCCATAACTTCGTTGGCATAGTCATCAAAGCTGATAATTGTCTTATCCACGCCATCCCCAATTAAAGTGATATCTCTTTTCTCGCAGAAAATCTTCTCGGAAAAAAAGCCTTCTGCGATGCGGATGGTTGCTGATTCATCGTAGGGCACTGCGTTTACAGCTTCCTGAATGGTGGAGAAATCCCCACCCGATTTGGATACGTTTATTGTAAGACTCAATTTCTTTTCCCTCTTAATTAATGATGAATTGGTTGTTTAATTTGTTTGTGTTCATGAGACGCACATGAAACGAATTTTGTCCCGTACAGACCTGGGGAATTGTTCTGCTCTCATGACGTGCCGGTGCTTACGGGAAGAATCGTATTTGCAGGTTATCGCATTCCGATACAGCGTGGGCGCATATTTTCTTAAGCTTGCCCAGGTACAGATTGAAGTCTGCTGCGGGGGCTTCTGGCAGATTGTAGAAGATCACATTCCAGCCTTCGCCCTCTTCGGTAAGAACGTCGTAAAGTGCGTCAAGGTTACTGCCGTAATAGTCAGGAAGCGGAAGCTCACGGGCGAGCAGCCGGTGAAGTTCGCTCTTATTGGTGATGTCTTTAAGGTCTATGTAGAACACTTTTTCCATGGTTATATACCTTTCGTGGGTGGAGTATGGCGCTGCTGTTTCCGGGGCAGGTGATGGCAGCGCATCCGTGTGCATGCAGCATTTGCCGGTGCGGCTGCTGATTAAGGCTCGTACAACAGCTCGAAGCTCTCGTAGTGGTCGCCGGTGTAGTAGATGTAGCCATCGTCTGAGTAGATTATACGCTTGGCGCCTCGCTTGCTTTTGCCCAGGGTGTCGATATCACATTCGTGATACTCCTTATCCTCCGGAAGCAGTCCTTCATAGTTCCCAAAGTAGTCGCCGCCGATGCATTTGCCAGGGGCGTAATCCTCAAGGGAACCTCCGCTCCAGCCGAGTTTTTTGGCGGCTTTCTTGGTGATGAAGTTGGAAGGAAGCTTGCCGTAGGTGTGGATGTAGAGCGCCACATCTTCCTTGGTGGTGTAGACACCTTCCTCATCGATCAGGGGATCTTCTGTGGAGGTTTGCTGCGATTCCTTAGAGGTATCCTGGACTTCGGCTTGCTGCGATTCCTGCGCGATGTCCTGCTCGGTATCTTGCGATGCGGCATCCTGATCGGCTGAATGTCCAGATTCCTGCGCATTGCTTTGCTGCGTATCCTGTGCGGTGTCCTGTTGGGACTCCTGGAGAGCATCCTGTTCCGGATCTTCTGTAACGGCATCAAGCGTTTCGTTATCAACAGTTGCTTCGTTATCCACAGATGCTTCAGTAAATGTACCCTCAGCAACAGGCAGTTCTATCGGCACTGCGGGTTTTGCTTTGCCGCAGCCTGCCAGTGTTATGAACATGATCAGTGCCATAAAGACCGGCAGTACTGATCTTAGTTTTTTGTAAGGTTTATGACGGAGTTTTGATTTATTGTATTTCATGTTTTGAGCTCCAATGCATTTAATGTAGGTGTTTACAGCTAATACCAATTATACAACAATTGAGAGGATCTATAGTAAGAGAAAAACTGTAGTAAGAGAAGATGAGGAGGGATTTGAAATATCTTTTTTGGGGGTAGAATTGATGAAAATAATAACAAGGCCTCTAAAACCTGAAGGTTGGTATTATTAAAATAAGACCAAACTCGCCATATACGTCCCATGTTATTACAAAAGGCCTATTAAGCCGGGCAAAATAGTCCTAAATGTAATACCAACCCCCATTAAATCAGTGGCTTGGTATTATTTTTGACTATTTCTGACTTGCAACATCGATCGGTTCTTGTCGGACCAGTCTGTTCTCTTTGGGCTCAACCAGGTTTAATTCATCCACTCCTAAAAAAGAAAATTCGTGCGAGGCAAGCCTCGCGCTTATTTCCCTATTGCTTGTTTCCTCCCAAATAAGAAAGCGCCGGCAGAGCCGGCGCGTAACAATTCAATTTTCGCAATATAGTTCGGCTCATCACTGCCTATGCACCAGCTCCAAACATCCCCGTATGCATTATGCCCGGAACGATCACCCATCACTGCCTGCGCAGCAGCTCGGTATAAGCCAGGATCAGCGGTGCGACGCCCTTAGCCTCGTTTTCCACTACGGGCTCAGAGAAGTAGTACTCCAGGGAACCATCCCTGTGCTGCGCTCCCCCAAGGCCTGCCACAAGGCAGATGCCTCCAAGCTTTGGCGAGCCGTCCTCGTTGCGGGACAGATACTTATTAGTAATTCCGTCAAAAGCCTTCTCGGCTACAGCCTCAAAGCGCTGGGGCAGATAGCCCAGACGTACGCCCTTAAGAAGTCCGTAGGCAATAAGCGCGGTTCCCGAGGTCTCAAGGTAGTTCCCTTCAGCATCGGCGCGGTCCACAACCTGATAGAACATTCCGCTCTCATCCTGGTAGGGCAGCAGTGCGTCCGCCAGGTTCTTCAGCATTGTCTGAAGATAGCGAAGCTCGTAGTACATGGACTCATCCATGGCCTCAGCAGTATCAACCAGTGCCACGGTAAACCAGCCAAGAGCTCTGAGCCAGAAATTCGGGCTGCATCCGGTTTCGGGATCTGCCCAGTACATTTCCCTGCTCTCGTCGTAGCCGTGGTAGTAGAGCCCGGTCTTAGGATCCTTCATCAGGGTCTCTACATTCCTGAACTGCTTAAAAGAATCAAGGCATCCCTGCATCTTGTTATAGCGCTTCTCATATTCCATATAGAAAGGCTGCGCCATATACATGCCGTCCAGCCAGACCTGCCAGGGGTAGATATTCTTGTGCCAGTAGTTGCCGGCCTTGGTCCTGGGCATGGTGGCCAGCTGCAGCCTGACAGTATTCATGGCCTTCCTGTATTTCTCCTTGCCGGTCAGATCATAAAGTTTAAAAAGATTCTTGGAAGGATTGACGTTGTCGAGATTGTACTCCTCGGCGCTGTAGGTCTTGATGGAACCGTCCTCCTGAACGAACCAGCCCACAAAATCATCCGCAAAATCCAGATATTTTTTGTCCCCGGTCATCTCATAGAGTGACAGCACAGCGGTGATCATGCAGCCGTCGATGTAATTCCATCTGTTGGGCTTGCCGGCGAGAACATTCTCGATATTCCAGTAAGGGTGCTCTGCGTCGGACTTATCCAGCAAAAAGTCCACATATTCCCCCAACATCTTAAAAGTTTCTTCTCTTGTCATCCCCATTTCTCCTTGTTTATGAAAAGATATATCACTACCCGAAACTTGGTGCAAAAACCTCGCAGCACCACGTATCATAAACCTCAAATACAACTCTAAAATGTAAGCGCTTACATAGTAACATACCACTGCATTTTTAGCAACTGTTTTCCCGATTTTATGCTATACTTGTTTTTGTCACAAAGACTGGTTTCCCGGCGCATTTTACGCCGGCTGAATAGAACATAAACAAGCACAGATACGAGGTACAAATATGCCAAGAAAATCCGCAGACACGCCCGCAACATCATCGGCCCGCCGCCCCAGGACGGCAGACGCGCCCGCAACATCGTCGGCCCGCCGTCCCAAGACCGCAGATAAATCTGCAACATCATCGGCACGCCGTCCCAGATCTACTTACGATTCCACGGTTCGCCGCATGCTGGACTTCATAGACGCATCCCCTACATGCTTTCATGTGGTGGACAATCTAAGGAAGCAGCTTGCAGAAGCCGGCTTTACAGAGCTTTCCGAGGCAAAAGAGTGGTCACTCACCCCGGGAGACTACTTCGTAACACGAAACGATTCATCCATCATTTCCTTCAGGATTCCGAAGAAGGACTTTGCCGGCTTTAACATGATCGCCAGCCACAGTGATTCTCCCAGCTTCAAGATCAAGGAGAACCCGGAGATGGAGGCTGCCGGCGCCTATATCAAACTCAATGTTGAGAAGTACGGCGGAATGCTGTGCGCTCAGTGGTTTGACAGACCGCTGTCCGTTGCAGGCCGCGTAGTTATAAGCGATAAAGGCAGGATCACAACGAAGCTCGTCAACATCGACAGGGATCTTCTGATGCTCCCGGCCCTTGCCATTCACATGAACCGCGAGGCCAACGACGGCTACAAGTACAATGCACAGAGCGACATGCTTCCGGTTTTCGGAGACGCTGACGCTGAAGCTATGTTTTTTGACCTGGTGGCTCAGGCTGCCGGCGTGAAACCCGGAGATATTCTCGGCCACGACCTGTTCCTTTATAACAGGGTGAAGCCCACTTTCTGGGGAAGCCGCGAGGAGTTCATCTCCAGCTCAAGGCTCGATGACCAGGAGTGCGTATACACCAGCTTTGAGGGCTTCCTTAATTCCAGGGCAAAAGAGAATGTGGCCATCCACTGCGTCTTTGATAATGAGGAAGTTGGAAGCGGAACCAAGCAGGGCGCAGACTCCACTTTCCTTAATGATACACTCAGGAGGATCAACGCAGGACTTGGAAGAAGCGAAGAGCAGTACTACACAGCTGTTGCAAACAGCTTCATGATCTCTGCGGACAATGCCCACGCCGTGCACCCCAATCACCCCGACAAGGCAGACCCGGTGAACAGGCCTGTTATGAACAAGGGAATTGTGATAAAGTACAATGGCAATCAGAAATACACCACTGATGCGGTTTCTGCCGCAAGATTCAAGCTCCTTTGCGAGAAAGCGGGAGTTCCTTACCAGACCTTTGTAAACCGCTCCGATATGGCCGGAGGTTCGACTCTTGGCAACATCTCAACAGCCCAGGTTTCAGTAAGTACCGTGGACATAGGACTTGCTCAGCTGGCAATGCACTCTCCCTACGAGTCCGCAGGCAGCAAGGACCCTGAGTACCTGGCAAAAGTATCGGAAGTTTTCTACAATGAGTGATAACAGTTTTTTTGGAGGATTAAGTTTTAATGGGATTATTTGACAGATTCAGCAAAAAGAAAAAAGACGTAAACGAGGAAACACGCGAAGAGCGCAAGGAGCGCAACCGTAAAGCTCACGGTGACCATCACGACTTCCGCGAGGAGGAGACTCACGAATACCACGACGAGCCGGACCGCGATGATTCTTTTGACCGGAATAATGAGAGTGCAGATCATCACGATTTCCGCGAGGTTCAGGACCACGAGATGCCGGGACGCAAAGAAAGCGAAGGCGGCGCCTCAGGTTCAGAGGGACAGTCCCAGGATCCTTACGCAGACCTTGAGTGGCCTGTGATCCAGCGCATCAACCCTGTCAACGTCAAGGATCATGAGAACGACGTTATCGAGGAGACCGTCTCCCCCGAGCGTAAGGATGAGATCGGCGAGATGGTATTTGACGAGGACCTTTCTCCTGACACCCTGAAGTTCCTCTCCGGACAGGAGCTTTTGTTCCTTCTGACAACCATGGAGGTGTTCAACAGAAAGTCCCCGCTGCCTGAGTTCAAGGCCAACCACCGCAAGGTTTACAATGAGCTCATCGACAGATTAAGGGACGCCAAGAGCCTGTACGTGCTTTATGACAACACTACCGGCTATCCTTTTATCGACAATGGTTTTGCCAATGTCTATTTTGAAAAAGAGCTTGCGGAGCAGGTTGCAGGCATATTTGCGGCCCAGTTCAGAAAGCTCACCGCCCGTGAGTGCGTGATAGAAGTGGAGTCCGATGACCCCAACAAGAAGAACTTCTTCGATTTCCTTTATTATATTGGAATCGAGAACCTGATCGTAGACAACGGCGCTTACAGAGCCCGTATCAAGAGAAAAGAGATCATGCCGTCCCCCATGGAGTGGGGACGCCCCGAGCAGGACAAGAGCCCGATGAACCCCGAGCTCAACTTTGCTATGCTGGATTTCTTAGAGGAACTCAAGTGGCCGGTTAAGTACGAGAAGCGCGCTGAAGTCCTCAAGGCAAAAGAGATGAAGATGCTCTCACTTCTTCGTAATGCCAGATTCATGGTGCCTATGCAGCATGAGGGTCCTGCGGAGATGGGAGAGAACGGACAGCTCAAGTTCACAAAGGATACCAAGATCAGATTCCTTGTTATGAAGACCAAGGATGATAAGCAGTTTCTTCCTATATATACAGACGGCTTTGAGTTCAGCAAACTGGGCAGGGAAGCCGGCGTGTGGAACGTTGGTATTTTCAGCTACAGGGATATCGTCAAGTTCGCCATGGACAAAGACGGCGTAAGGATCAATCCTCAGGGCCACGGCCTTGTTATCACCAAGGAGAGGATCGCTGCACTGGAGAACGATCTGCAGAAGGCAGCTTCGGCGGCACCCAAAAAGAGCCCCGCAAAGCCCGCAGGACCTGCAGCAGATGATGCGGTTCAGCAGGCCTTAAAGCAGGCTATGACTGATCTTAACGGCAAAAAGTGAGAAATATTATAAAACTATAAATTGCTTGTGAATGAACGTATATTAGTCTAAAATTGAAGTAGCACCTTGTTTTTGTGCTTATGAGAAGGAGCGACGGATGTTAGACAGACTGATCGGATATTATCTCGTGGAGCGGGGAATGCTCACCAAATCTCAGCTCGTCGAGGCATATAAAGAACAGGAATTCAACCGTGCCAAGCTGGGGGTTATTGCCGTAGCTGAGAAGCTTATGACCATAGCTCAGGCTGAGCAGGTCAACATGCTTCAGCAGTCTATGGACAAGCGTTTCGGCGATATCGCCATCGAGAAAGGATATCTTTCTCAGACTCAGGTGGGAAGGCTTTTGGAGCTGCAGGGCAATGCTTACCTTGCTTTCCTTCAGGCTGTTGTAGACAAAGGTTATCTTACCATGGAGCAGCTTGAGACCGTGGAAAGTGAATTCCAGAAAAATCGCGGTTTTACCGAGAGTGACATGTCGGCCCTCAAGACAGGAGATATCGAGCAGGCTGTTCCTATTTTCCTGAATACCTCAAACCCTTCCTACAGGGAGATGTTCACCATGGGAATCAAGAACCTGTACCGCCTCATGGACAACCATCTGTGCCTGGGACAGGCCTACACTGTGGAGAAGCTCAAGGATGAGGTAATCGGCTATCAGAAGTTCCACGGGGACAGAACCGCTACCGTTGCCATTTCCGGCAAACACGAAGACCTTCGTAAAATGGCCATCGCCTACACCAAGGAAGAATTCATCGAGACCAGGGAAGATGCGCTGGATGCGGTCTGCGAGATCATCAATTGTATCAACGGACTATACGCCAGCGAACAGAGTAAGAGCGATGTGAAGATAGAGCTTGATCCTCCCGAGTTCAAGGTCTCCTTCACTGAGGTCAGCTGTGACGAGATGATGGTTTTACCCGTCTATACCCACGGCGGCGAAGCTAAATATATTATCGCTGTTTCAAAAGATATTTCTCTTGGCATGTAAGCATCGGAGGCATAGATATGAAGAGCGTATTAATAGTTGACGATTCCAGAACTTCCAGAAGGATCCTGGGAGATATTCTTGATAGAGCAGGTTACTACATAAAGGGCGAAGCTGTAAACGGCAAAGAGGCTGTGGAGATGTATCCCAAGCTCATGCCCGACATTGTCACCATGGACATCACGATGCCTGAAATGGACGGTATTGAAGCCCTTCGCAGGATTCGCGAGCAGTACCCTGAGGCAAAAGTGGTTATGGTCACCGCAGCCGGACAGAAGGATAAGATGATGGAGGCCATAAAACTTGGAGCCTGTGAATTTGTGTCCAAGCCCTTCGTGGAAGAAACCGTTCTTGAGGCATTATCCAAGTGCTAAAGAGGTACAAACAATTCATAATATCTGATATAATTTCGCCGAGGGCATAAGCCTTCGGCGTTTCTTTTTATATAGTAAAAGAGGTATCGAAATGAATCGAAAAGTTCTTATAACCGGCGCATCCAGAGGAATTGGCCGTGCAATAGCTGTCTCTTTTGCCAAATCAGGAGACGAGCTCTACATAACCTGTAAGAACAGCGAAAAAGAGCTGGTGGCCCTTGCCTGGGAGCTTGAGAAGACCTGCGGCATAAAGTGCTCGCCCTTTGTGTGCGATGTCTCGGACCCTGAAGCTGTTCGAAAGCTCTTTTCCCGAATCCCGGAAGTGGACATTCTTGTCAACAATGCGGGGATAGCGTGGATGGGGCTCCTCACCGACATGACAGACGAGGACTGGCACAGCGTTATGGGTACGAATCTGGATTCCCTGTTCTACATGTGCACCGGCGCTATTCCCGGTATGGTCAAAAGAAAAAGCGGCCGCATAATCAACATTTCGTCGGTATGGGGATCCGTGGGGGCATCCTGCGAAGTGGCCTATTCCGCGTCAAAGGGCGGAGTCAATGCTTTTACAAAAGCCCTGGCCAAAGAACTGGCACCCAGCAATATCCAGGTAAACGCGGTTTCCTGCGGCGTTATCGACACGGATATGAACAGGAAGCATCTTACAAACGAGGACCTTAAGGACCTGGAGGAGGAGATCCCCGCGGGAAGGATGGGAGATGCCGGAGAAGTGGCCGACATGGTGCTGAAACTGGCGGAAGCACCCTTCTATCTTACAGGTCAGATCATAACAATTGATGGGGCATGGATTTAAATTGTATAAAATTAAATTGCATGTATTGCATTTTTTAAAATTTGTGGTATTCTGTTTATAGTTCTTTTGACAAACGATTATTCCTAAAGGAGGATAACACTATGTACGATCTTATTATTATCGGTTCCGGCCCTGCAGGTCTTTCAGCTGCTGTATATGCAAAGAGGGCAGGGCTCAACATGCTTATTATAGAAAAAAATCCTGTCAGCGGAGGTCAGATCATTGATACCTACGAGGTTGACAACTATCTGGGAATTCCCGGAGTCAACGGATTTGATCTAGCAATGAAGTTCAGGGAGCACGCAGACAAGCTTGGCGCAGAATTTGTTGATGCCACTGTTACTGGCGTGACCTGCATTTCCAAGGGCTCAGATACTGAGGCTCCTGTATATAAAGTAGCAACAGATAACGGCGAGTTTGAGACCCACACAATCATCCTTGCCACAGGTGCTCATCACTCCAAGCTTCAGATTCCCGGCGAGGAGGAGTTCATCGGAAAGGGCGTTTCCTACTGCGCGACCTGCGACGGTGCTTTCTACAGAGGCAAGGTAACAGCAGTAAACGGCGGCGGAGATGTGGCTGTTGAGGATGCTATCTTCCTTTCAAGATTCTGCAGCAAGGTTTACCTGATCCACAGGAGAGACGAGCTCAGAGCAACCAAGATCCTTCAGGACGAGCTCTTTGGACTTGAGAACGTTGAAGTTATCTGGGACAGCGTACTTAAGGAGATCCAGGGCGAAGACAAGGTTAATAACCTGAAAGTTGAAAATGTTAAGACAAAAGAAATTTCTGACCTTAATGTCGACGGTATTTTTGTTGCCATCGGTATCCATCCTTCAACAGATCTTTTTGCAGATATTGTTGAGTGCGATGAGAAGGGTTACGTAATCGCAGGAGAGGACGGAGCTACATCAGCACCCGGTATCTTTGTTGCAGGTGATTCAAGGGCTAAGAGACTTCGCCAGATTGTAACCGCAGTAGCTGACGGCGCTAACGCAGTTACTTCCGTTCAGGATTTCATGGTCGGAAAAGCGAAGTGATTTAATAGAAAATTTAGAATTAATTTGACAAATGAATAGATGTGGCGTATATTTTTAAAAGATGTAACAAATTCGTAACATTTATTCGGAGGTTAGTTTTGAAAAGACCAATAATGCGGCTGGCGGCTTTTACTATGACAGCTGCACTAGTATTTACAAACTATAGTATAGATTCATACGCAACATCTAATAAGGTTACAAGTGTTCTGCCCCAGGCAGGTATCACCTATGCTCTCGGCAGCAATCAGGTTTCACTTTCAAATCTTCAGGAGTCGGTTGAGAATGACAAGCAGCAGGACGCAGATGCAGCGGCCAGCACCAGCAAGTCAGCAGTGGCAGAGGCCATTGAGGCATCCGATACCAAGACAGATGTAACACCTACAGCTTCAGCTATTACCAACAGCATTCTTACAGATATCCAGAGTGCAACGGGTGCTGTTATCAGGAATACATCCAAGGACGCAGGCATTACAGAAGAAGAGCAGTCCGAGGAAGAGATGTTCAAGACTCTTGTAATCGCTCAGGTTAATGATTACGTAAACGTTCGTGATCTCCCTGATGAGAACGAGGGCGAGATAGTTGGTAAGCTTTATGACAAGTCAGTTGGTACCTTCATCGAGGAGACCAACGGCTGGTACAAGATCAAGTCCGGATCTGTAGAAGGCTATGTAAAGGGCGAGTACTGTGTCACAGGTGATGACGCGGTTGAGCTGGCCAAGAAGGTCGGAACCAGGATCGCAACAGTTACCACTACCACACTTAAAGTTAGGGGAGGCCCAAGCCTTGATGCAGAGGTTCTCGGTCTCGTACCCATAGAGGATCAGCTTGTAGTTGAGGAAGAACTTGACGAGTGGGTTAAGGTTAGTATCGAGGAAGGTGACGGATATGTTTCCCTTGATTATGTAACACTTTCCACTGAGTTCGTTAAGGCTGAGTCCAAGGCAGAAGAGGAAGCACGTCTTGCAAAAGAAAGAGCTGCAAGAGAAGCTGCTACCAAGGCTGCTAAGTCAGGTACCAAGAGTAGTTCAGGATCATCCAGCTACAATTCAGCAAGCTCCTACACAACAGCAACCAGTTCCATCGGTTCTGCAGTTGCTCAGTTTGCTCAGCAGTTTGTTGGTAATCCTTATGTTTACGGCGGCACATCACTTACAAACGGTGCCGATTGCTCCGGATTCGTTATGAGCGTATACGCTAACTTCGGTGTTAGCCTTCCTCATTCCTCCGGTGCTGACAGATCTGTAGGTGCAGCAGTTGACGGACTTGCAAACGCACAGCCCGGTGACATTGTCTGCTACTCCGGTCACGTAGCTATCTACATCGGAAACGGACAGATCGTACACGCTTCTACAGCTAAGACCGGTATCAAGATTTCTGACGCCGGATACAGAACAGTATTGGCAGTTAGACGTATCTTCTAAAAGGGAGACATGCACACATATAAAATAAGGCTGAGGTCAGTTTCACTGAACCTCAGCCTTTATTTTTTATGTGTATACGGCGAACGCCGTGAAACGAGAAACAAGCGAAGCGGTTTCGAGTTTGCATGTCTCTTTGTCACAAACTTTCTCCCTTTTGCACAGAATCTGTTTTGTCAACAGTTATTTAAAGGTTTTCGAAAGTTCTTTTTCCAAAAGTTATCCACAAACGGTAAAACAAAAACGGCGATTTTATGAGTTATACACGAAGTTATCCACATTATCCACAAAAATAATGGTTTACCAGTGGATTTCGTGCAATAGAAAACAATGGTTATTTTTTGTGCATATTATACAAAAAGCATGTAATTAACGAAAAGATAATAATCAATTTGCGGTTAAAAATTGCATGTAGGCATTGTTCAATGATATAATACTTGTAACACTAAATAGCCGAAAATTGGCGCAGTAAAGGGGATGATTGCATGAAATTTACTATCGTTGGAAAGAACATTGATGTAACACCCGGATTGAAGTCAGCAGTTGAAGAGAAGATTGGCAAGCTGGAGAAATATTTTACTCCGGACACCAATGCTAATGTGACGCTTAGCGTAGACAAGGAGAGACATAAGATCGAGGTTACAATTCCTGTTAAGCACAAGATCATTCGTGCCGAGCAGGTCAGCAACGACATGTACGTATCCATCGACCTGGTTGAGGAAGTTATTGAGAGACAGCTCAAGAAGTACAAGAGTAAACTGGTTGACAAGCAGCAGGCTGAGGCCAGCAACTTTAAGAAGGAGTACATCGAGGCGGACTACATGGACGATGAGGAAATCCGCATCGAGCGTATGAAGAAGTTCGATCCCAAGCCCATGTATGCTGAGGATGCCTGCGTTCAGATGGAACTTCTCGGACACAACTTCTTTGTTTTCGTCAATGCTGAGACTGATGAAGTGAATGTTGTATACAAGAGAAAGGGTAATACCTACGGTCTTATCGAACCTGAAGTATAAAAGACTGTTAAATAACAATCAAGTCATAAGATTTTTATAAAATAGCTCCCTGCGGGGGGCTATTTTTGTTGCAAATGCCTAAGTGCTGTGCTACAATAAAAGTGCTGTGACAAAAATTTAACACACAAATTTTGAACAGTAACAAGCACAAGATTTCACAAAAACGGAGGTAATACTTTATGGCACAGAAAGTAGTTTTGGCAGGCGCTTGCAGAACAGCTATCGGTAAGATGGGCGGAGCTCTCAGCAACACACCTGCAGCAGATCTCGGTACTATCGTAATCAAGGAAGCCCTTAACAGAGCAGGTGTTAAGCCTGATCAGGTTGATGAGGTACTCATGGGCTGCGTTATCCAGGCAGGTCTTGGACAGAACGTTGCCAGACAGGCATCCATCAAGGCAGGAATTCCCAACGAGGTACCTGCAGTAACAATCAACGTAGTATGCGGATCGGGTCTTAACTGTGTCAATATGGCAGCAGACCTCATTCTGGCCGGCGAGGCTGATATCGTAGTAGCAGGTGGTATGGAGAACATGTCAATGGCTCCTTACGCACTTCCCAATGCACGTTTCGGATATCGTATGAACAACGGAACAGTTGTAGATACCATGGTAAACGATGCTCTTACAGATGCATTCAATCACTATCACATGATGATCACAGCAGAGAACATCTGCGACAGATGGGGACTTACAAGACAGGAGCTCGACGAGTTCTCAGCTAATTCTCAGCAGAAGTGCGAGAAGGCTATGGCTGAAGGCAAGTTCAACGACGAGATCGTTCCTGTTCCCGTTAAGGTTAAGAAGGAAATGGTAGACTTCAAGGTTGATGAGGGCCCTCGTGCCGGCACAACCGTTGAGACACTTTCAAAGCTTAAATGCTGCTCAGGTAAAGAGGGCGGCCTTGTAACTGCTGGTAACGCATCAGGTATCAACGACGGTGCTGCTGCTATCGTAGTTATGAGCGAAGAGAAGGCAAAAGAGCTGGGAATCAAGCCTATGGCTACATGGGTAGGCGGAGCTCTTGCAGGTGTTGAGCCTGAAGTTATGGGTATCGGTCCTGTTGCTGCTACCAAGAAGGTTCTTAAGAAGACCGGTCTTACTCTGGACAACATCGATCTTGTTGAGGCTAATGAGGCATTTGCAGCTCAGTCAGTTGCAGTTGCCAAGGACCTTGGCTTTGATATGAGCAAGGTTAACGTAAACGGTGGCGCTATCGCTCTCGGACACCCTGTTGGAGCATCAGGATGCCGTATCCTTGTTACACTTCTTCACGAGATGGCAAGAAGAGAAGATGCCAAGAAGGGTCTTGCTACTCTTTGCATCGGCGGTGGAATGGGCTGCGCAACTATTGTTGAAAAGTATGAGTGATATAGGAATTTAAACTGAAGCGGTCTGCTGTGCTTGCACTAAGCAGACTGCCTTAGCTTGAAGACCGAACATACATGAGGTAGCAGGCCGATAGGCCGTATTCCGATTGTATGAAGCCTGACGGGAGCTTAAGCGGAGTCAGGCGTATATCATATAAAAGTAAATTATTCATATAGGAGGCATAAAATGGGTTTTGTTAATTGCGAATTAAAAGACAAGATTGCTGTAATCACCATCAACAGACCTGAGGCTCTCAACGCCCTTAACTCACAGGTGCTTGAAGATCTTGATGCTGCTTTTTCTGCTCTTGACCTTAACGTTGTAAGAGCTGTTGTTCTTACAGGCGCAGGCGAGAAGTCATTTGTTGCAGGCGCAGACATCGGAGAGATGAGCACACTTACAAAGGCTGAGGGCGAGGCTTTCGGCAAAAAAGGTAACGACGTATTCCGTAAGATCGAGCAGTTCCCTGTTCCTGTTATTGCAGCCGTTAATGGCTTTGCACTGGGCGGCGGATGTGAGATCTCCATGAGCTGTGATATTCGTATCTGCTCAGATAACGCTATGTTCGGTCAGCCCGAGGTTGGTCTCGGAATCACTCCCGGATTCGGCGGAACACAGAGACTTGCCCGTCTCATCGGCGACGGAATGGCTAAACAGCTTATCTACACAGCAAGAAATATCAAGGCAGACGAGGCTCTTAGGATTGGCCTTGTAAATGCTGTATATCCTCAGGAAGAGCTCCTTGCAGCTGCTGAGAAGATGGCAAACCAGATTGCTGCCAACGCTCCTATCGCTGTTCGTGCCTGCAAGAAGGCTATCAACGACGGACGTCAGACAGACATCGACGCAGCTCTTGTTATCGAGGAGAAGCTCTTTGGTTCATGCTTCGAGACAGAGGATCAGAAGGAAGGCATGGCTAACTTCTTAAGAAAGAAAGACGACCCCGCTAAGGTTAAGGTTGTAGATTTTAAGAACGCTTAAAACACATTTAGAATATAAAAACTAGGAGGGAATAAAAATGAAAGTTGCTGTTATTGGTGCAGGTACAATGGGCTCAGGAATTGCCCAGACATTTGCTCAGGCTGCAAGCGTAGAGAAGGTTTATCTTTGCGATATCAAGACTGAGTTTGCTGAGGGCGGATTTGCCAAGATCAAGAAGGGCCTTGATAAGCAGGTTGCCAAGGGCAAGAAGACACAGGAAGAGGCTGATGCAATCACAGCTAAGATCCAGACAGGTCTTAATGACATCTGCGCAGATGCTGATCTCGTAGTTGAGGCTGCTCTTGAGGTTATGGATATCAAGAAGAATCTTTTCAAGGAGCTTCAGGACAACATCGTTAAGAATCCCGATTGTATCTTTGCTTCCAACACATCATCTCTTTCAATCACAGAGATTGGCTCAGGTCTTGCAAAGCCCATCATCGGTATGCACTTCTTCAATCCTGCTCCTGTTATGAAGCTGGTTGAGGTTATCCAGGGTGCCAACACTCCTGACGAGTACGTTGACAAGATCAAGAAGATTTCTGAGGACCTCGGAAAGACTCCTGTACAGGTTAACGAGGCAGCAGGATTTGTTGTTAACAGAATCCTTGTTCCTATGATCAACGAAGGTATCTTCGTATATTCAGAAGGTGTTTCAGATATCGCAGGTATCGACACAGCTATGAAGCTTGGATGTAACCATCCTATGGGACCCCTTGAGCTGGGCGATTACATCGGACTTGATATCGTTCTTGCTATCATGGACGTTCTTTACTCAGAGACAGGCGATTCCAAGTATCGCGCATGCCCTCTTCTTCGTAAGATGGTTCGCGGCAAGAAGCTTGGCGTAAAGACAGGTATCGGTTTCTACAACTACGCTGACGGAAACAAGGTTCCTACAGACCGCGCATAATATTCAATAATAATAAAATCGGAGGTTTATATCATGGATTTTCAGCTTGATCAGCAACATGAAATGGCGAGAGCTCTTTTTAAAGAGTTTGCAGAAAAAGAAGTTAAGCCAAACGCAATAGAGGTTGATGAGACAGAAGTATTCCCTATGGAGACCGTTAAGAAGATGCAGAAGTACGGTTTCATGGGTATCCCGATTCCCAAGGAGTACGGTGGACAGGGATGCGATCCTCTCACATATGTAATGTGTGTTGAGGAGCTTGCAAAGGTTTGCGGAACTACAGCAGTTATCGTTTCCGCTCACACATCACTTTGCTGCGATCCTATTCTTACATACGGAACAGAAGAGCAGAAGCAGAAATATCTGGTTCCCCTTGCAAAGGGTGAGAAGCTCGGTGCTTTCGGTCTTACAGAGCCCATGGCAGGAACAGACGCTCAGGGCGTTCAGACTAAGGCAGTTCTTTCAGAGGACGGCAAAGAGTGGATCCTTAACGGATCAAAGTGCTTCATCACAAACGGTGAAGTTGCTGATGTTTATATCATCATCGCTTACACAGATATCGTTGAAGATAAGAGAGGCAGAAAGCAGAAGAAGTTCTCAGCATTCATCGTTGAGAAGGGAACACCCGGATTCACTTTCGGAACAAAAGAGAACAAGATGGGTATCCGCGGATCTTCTACTTACGAGCTTATTTTCCAGGATTGCCACATTCCTGCAGAGAACCTTCTTGGTGCTCGCGGAAAGGGCTTCCCTATCGCAATGCATACTCTGGATGGCGGACGTATCGGTATCGCTGCTCAGGCTCTTGGTATCGCTGAGGGCGCTCTTGACAGAACAGTTGAGTATGTTAAGGAGAGAAAGCAGTTCGGCCGTGCTATCGGTCAGTTCCAGAACACCCAGTTCCAGCTTGCTAACATGGCTACAAAGTGCGAGGCAGCTAAGCTTCTTGTTTATGCAGCAGCAGATGCCAAGAAGAAGGCTGACCGCTACTCTGTAGAGGCTGCAAAGGCTAAGCTTTTCGCAGCAGAGGTTGCAATGGATGTTACAACTAAGGCTGTTCAGCTTCACGGTGGATATGGTTACATCAGAGAGTACGAAGTAGAGAGAATGATGCGTGATGCTAAGATCACAGAGATCTACGAGGGTACATCTGAGGTTCAGAGAATGGTAATTTCCGGTGATTTGCTGAAGTAAATCACTTGATGAGGTTTTGCCGAATCCGGTGAGTTACTTCGTCCCGGCGAGCGAAGCGAGAGCAGAACTTCCTTGTAAATTAAAAAAAGAAGGAGAATAGAAATGAAAGTTGTAGTTTGCATTAAGCAGGTCCCTGATACAAAGGGCGGCGTTAAGTTCAAACCCGATGGAACATTGGATAGAGGTGCAATGCTGGCAATCATGAATCCTGATGACAAAGCAGGACTTGAGGCAGCACTTA
>JAILFT010000038.1 GCA_024697425.1 Butyrivibrio sp.
GCCTGTCTTTTGCAAAAATTACTTATTCTCTACAGCATAAACGCTGGCCTGTTTCTTATCTTTGCCCTTGCGCTCGAATCTAAGAACACCATCAACAAGTGCAAATAATGTGTCATCGCTACCGATTCCAACATTAACACCGGGATGAATGTGTGTTCCACGCTGTCTGTATACAATATTTCCGGCCTTCACGAATTGTCCATCAGCTCTTTTTGCTCCAAGTCTCTTGGATTCTGAATCTCTACCGTTCTTGGTTGATCCAACACCCTTCTTATGAGCAAAAAATTGAAGGTTCATATTCATCATGACTTATTCCCTCCTAAATTTAATGTTCAAAAACTTCTTACCGTACTGCTTGGAAATACTTGTGACACCCAGTTCAAAGGACCTTGCAAGCAAGTCAGCCTCCGGTGAGGGAGTATCCTTAAACTCAAGTCTGATCAAACCCTTTTTCTCATCCTGCTCAATAACTATTCCGTCATCGGTAAACTTCTCAACAGAATTAAGAAGATTGATGGTGAGCACCGAAACCGCTGCACATACAATATCTTCTCCGCGGTCTGCAAATCCTGCATGTCCGCTGCACTCTATCTTCTTGAAGTTGTCATCGGATGATTTGGTTATTGTGATCTTTGTCATTGTATTTCGTTTAAATCTGATTACATTGTGATCTTGTCGATCTTAACAAGTGTGAAAGGCTGTCTGTGGCCGTTCTTCTTGTGGTAGCCGGTCTTTCTCTTGTACTTGTAAACAACAACCTTCTTGAACTTACCCTGCTCAAGTACTGTAGCGTTAACCTTAGCGCCCTTTACATCATCAGCAACCTTGAGGGTGTTGTCATCACTAACTGCAATAACATTGTCGAATACTACTTCTTTTCCAGACTCAACATCAAGCTTCTCGATCTTGATCTCATCGCCTTCGGAAACTTTGTACTGCTTACCACCAGTAACAATAATTGCGTACATAAGTTATCCTCCTTCTTCAAAAACTCGCTAACGTCGGCGGGGCCGGGCCCACTTATGCCTAGTTATGCGGCATACCATAGAATAATATCACTACAAATCGATATTGTCAATAAATTATATCAAAAAAGCTCTCGAAGTGACTTATTATTTTTGTTTCTTGTAAGTTCCATGATCCCAAGCCCAGTAATATCAATGAATTCAGTATGGACCACATCCTTAAGGGCAAGTTCTTTTATCCTGGATATAAGCTCCTTTGATGCTGAGTTGTTTTTGGTATTTATAAAATCTATTAGGATCATTCCGGTAAGGTTTCGAAGCCTTATCTGCCTCATTATTTCTTCTGCCGCTTCAAGATTTACCTTTTCCGTAATGTTTTCTTTGCCCTGGATGGCTTTGCCGGTATTAACATCAATGGCATTGAAGCTTTCAAGCTGCTCAATAATCAGAAAGGCACCGCTCTTAAGCCATATTCTGTTATGAAAGAGCTTGTCCATATCGGAACTTATCCCATGGATACCATTATCCTCAATGACTCTGATCTCTTCCTCCGGGCAAAAGACCTTTAGAAATCCCTTTGCTCTGCTGATATGGGAATCCATATCCTCCGATCTGTTCTCGTATACGCAGGAGCCCACTATTCTTGAGGAAGCTTCGTTTATTATATTGGAAAGCCTGCTTATACACTCCTCTATGTCTGATGAGATCTTTGAAACCGCAATATCTTCATCCAGCTCCATGGACTCGGTTCGTATAATAACTCCGTAGGAAGAGCCTCTTAGCTTTGGAATATGGTTGTCTTTGGTACGCAGATATTCTTCTTTAACCTCGGCTATCAGCCTCTTCCTCTTTTCCTCGGGGATCTTAAGGCTTGCCCCTACACCGGTCCTGCCCAGGGTAACTACGGAATACTTTCCGGATATTGATACAGCCGGGGACATCTTGGCCTTCTTGGTCTTAATGGCATCGGCTTCCATCTGAAGCAGAATTTCATCTCCGGCTTTAAGACTCTCAAATTTTTGCGGATCTCTGTTAAGTATCAGGGAAGGGTTAATATTCTTAAGAGAAACATAACCTGTCTCACCGTCTTTGAATCTGACAAAAGCAGAGCCAATGTTCTTTACGATATTATCTACCCTGCAAAGATAGATGTTGCCCACATTGTTCTTGCTGACAACAGAAAGATATTCCATCCTGCCATCCACATAAGCGGTAACAATAGGAATATCTTTATAGGTTGAGGTATATATTTCAGCCATTTAAATACACCTTTTCATTAGTTCCGGTGGGGATGAGGGGTTCAACAAAAAGTCCCTTATCGTCGTTTCCGGATCTGTAAATATCAATCCTGTGAATATCCAGGGCTCCGGGCGCAAGCTCTTTCCCCAGGTCCTTAAAGAAGGTCTCAAAAAGAAGTGCGGGCTTAAGTGTGGCGGCGCTGCTCATGGCAAGAAGAAACACTGCTTCTTCGTCGTTAGAACTAAGAGTGTAATCGAAGATCATCTCCTTCATATCGATCTCTTTTTCTCCGCTCTTTGTCTTCTTCATGGTGGGAAGCCTGTCACGGCCAAGATACTTTTCAAGTTCCCCTATCCAGTCAAAATCAGGCTTAAGGCTCTGTCTGAACCTGATCCTGTATTTTGCGGCATAGGACAAAGTCATGGCTTTTTCTTCCTTCTCCGGAAGCTCAGTGACCGCTTCTATTTTGATACCCTCATTCATAACACTGTTGAGTCTTTCCATGATATCTTCGGTGCTGACCATGGAATTGACTGTCATATCAAGGTATTCACCATCGCTGGTAGCGCCAACCGAAAGGGGCTGGGCAAAGGATAAAAGCTGATGGGGGCTGAAGCCCTCGGAATACTTGATATCAATATTGGCCCTTCTTATGGCCTTCTGGAAATAGCGCATAACATCCAGGTGACCGATGAATTTTATGGGTCCGTTTTTTGAAAATTTCAATCGAAGTTTAATCATTATTTCTTACTCTCCAGACAAACGCCGACTCCGTAAGCAGCCGCTCCGCAGCCAAGGCATCCCTTTCTGCAGTTGGTTGAAGGCTTGCCCTCAAGGGCATTGTGCCATTCCCTTAAAAGAAACTGCTTGGTAACTCCACAGCTTAATATATCCCAGGGGAATATCTCATCGTCAGATCTTTCTCTGGTTGTATAAAAGAAAGGATCGATGCCGCATTCCTCAAAGGTCTCCATCCATACATCAAACTTGAAGTACTCACTCCAGGCATCATAGATACAGCCCTTTTCGTAGGCTCTTAAGATAACCGGGCCAAGTCTTCTGTCGCCTCTTGCAAATATGCCCTCCATCATGCTGGCATCAGCTTCGTGCCAGTTGTACTTTATGTGCTTCTGGTTAAGCTGAGACATGATGCCTTTTCTGGTCTTATTGGCCTTGTCAAGGAACTCCTCCTTTGTGTTCATGGGAGCCCACTGGAAAGGCGTAAAGGGCTTGGGCACAAAGAAAGATGTGCTGGCCACAATATCTATGGACCTTCCGTTTCTCTTTTCCTTGGGAACGGTCTCAAAATACTCCTTTGCAACCTTATTGGCTATATCACCGATCCCGTAGATATCCTCATCTGTCTCGGTGGGAAGTCCCAGCATAAAGTAGAGTTTGACCTTATTCCAGCCTCCAAGGAAGGCGTCGTGGGAACCCTTTAATATATCTTCTTCTGTAAGTCCCTTGTTTATAACGTCGCGCATCCTCTGGGTTCCGGCTTCGGGAGCAAAGGTAAGGCTGCTCTTTTTCACATCCTGGACTTTACTCATTACATCCAGAGAAAAAGCGTCGATACGAAGGGAAGGTAGTGAGATATTGACCTTCTTGTCATTGCAGCTCTCTATAAGGAAATCCAGAAGCTCAGGCAGTTTGGAATAATCACTGGAGCTTAAGGAGCTTAAGGAAATCTCCTCATAGCCGGTATTATTAAGAGCCTCTATGGCAAGCTTTTTAAGATGTTCAACATCCTTCTCGCGAAGAGGCTTATAGAGCTGTCCTGCCTGGCAGAAGCGGCAGCCTCTAATGCATCCGCGCATGATCTCAAGTACTATCCTGTCCTGAGTTACCTTGATATAGGGAACAACGGGCTTTGTGGGATAAAAAGCAGATGAAAGGTCGGTGCACATTTCCTTCTCAATCATTCTGGGAATATCGTCCACCACAGGCTCGATGGAAGCAACGGTCCAGTCTTCATTGTATTCAACCTTGTAAAGGGAAGGCACATACATGCCGGGAACCTTGGCGCATCTGTGAAGGAATTCCTGTCTTGAGATCCCTTCTTTTCTGGCCTCCTTATACATATCAAAGAGCTGTCTGTATCTGGTCTCGCCCTCACCTATGTAGAACAGGTCAAAAAAGTCTGCTATAGGCTCAGGGTTATAGGTACAGGGGCCTCCGCCGATAACAATGGGATCGTCCCAGGTTCTGTCAGAAGACATAAACGGAACGCCGGAAAGATCCAGCACCTGAAGTATATTTGTGTAACACATCTCGTATTGGAGAGTAAATCCAAGGAAATCAAACTCTTTTACCGGATCCTGGGATTCCAGGGCAAAAAGAGGAATGTGCTCCTTGCGCATGAGTCTGTCCATATCCATCCAGGGTGAATAGACTCTCTCGCACCACACGTCCTCATAAGAATTAAACATTCCGTAAAGTATCTGAATGCCAAGATGAGACATTCCTATCTCATAGACATCCGGGAAACAAAATGCAAATCTTATGTCAACAGCGGCCTTGTCTTTGGTGACGCTGTTAACCTCATTGCCTATGTATCTCTCGGGCTTTTCTATGCCAAGGAGTGTCTCATCTGAAAGTGCTAAATTATAATTCATATCTTTTCCTTATCGTCTTGACAGTTCGTCGGTTATATCCTCCCAGCTGACATTTTTTTCAGCCATGAGTACCATCATATGATACAGGAAATCGGACATTTCGTAAACAATCTCGTTGCTGTTTGGATTTTTGGCAGCGATAACCATCTCGGTGGCTTCCTCGCCAACCTTCTTTAGGATCTTATCAAGACCCTTGCTGTAGAGATAATTTGTATAGGAGCCCTCTCTGGGATTGATCTTGCGGTCTTTGATAACCTCAAACACGCTGTCCAGCACCTTCTGAGGGTTCTTTTCGCTGTAATCCTTTTGGGCGATCTCGTTAAAGAAGCATGAATAGCTTCCCGTATGACAGGCTGCTCCCACCTGCTTGACTCTTGCAAGGATGGTATCAAGATCGCAGTCTGCGGTAAGCTCTTTGACGAACTGGAAATGAGAACTGGTCTCTCCCTTAAGCCAGAGCTGATTTCTGCTGCGGCTGAAATACGTCATCTTTCCGGTCTGAAGAGTCTTGTAGTAGGCCTCCTCATTCATATAGGCCAGCATCAGCACCTGGTCCGTTCTGTAGTCCTGGACAATAACCGGAACCATTCCGTCAGAATTCTTCTTGAGCTGTTCCCAGTTAAAAGCAGGCTCAAGAGCACATATCTTCAGACCTTTATTTATGCAGTTCTGCTTACATTCATCGATTTTTGAGATATTGCCGGAAACAATGTTTCCCGTTACGCCGGATACAGAATCACAGATGTAAAACACTTCATCGGGAAGAGAAAAATGTTCATCGCTGTCAAGAACTACGGTTAAAGGAAGATCTGCGGCGGGCGCCGCTATATCTTTTCCGTTGGCAAAAAAGACAGCTTCACAGGCGAACTTTTCAAGAAGCTCTTTGTTTGACTTAAGGACCTTGTCGTCATCATAGCAGATAACAATCTTATCCCTGCCGAATTTCTCGCTTACTTCCTGCAGGATATCTGCGTTCTTCTCATCCCTGTAATTAAGACAGGCTCTTTTGCAGCCGGCATAAAGAAGCTTTTTGATATCTTCCATGCGCTTTACGTTTCCGGCTCCTGTGACGTTTACGTCAACAGCCTTGCAGATGTCCTTTATCATATCAAGAGCTGCCTCATGAGCTTTATCGTCTCCTGAAGGTGAAAGATCAAAAACCATGATCTCATCAACGTTTCCATCCGATAATGCACAGGAATATGATACGGGATCATCGGAAATAACAGTATTTCCTGAAATATTGTCTATTACTTTAAGGTCTTTAAGATAGATTGCTCCAATAAATCTTTTTGCGTCTGACATATCAAAGAGCTCCTTTGGTACTGAGTACATCAGTTATTCTAGGGTCGTATGAAGTGGCCTCATCAAGGGCTTTTGCAAAGGCCTTGAACATGGCTTCGATCTTGTGATGGTCATTGAGCCCTGACAAAACCTTGATGTGAAGGTTCATGGCCGCCGCATAGGAAATCGTATAGAAAAACTCTCTCACAAGCTGGGTGTCAAATTCTCCCACCATTGGGGAAGAAAACTCCGCATCCATAGAGAAATAGGGCCTTCCGCACAGGTCGATGGCACAAAGTACAAGAGCATCATCCATGGGAAGTATCATACTTCCGTATCTCTTTATTCCCTTTTTATCGCCCAAAGCCCTGGAAATGGCCTGTCCAAGCACTATTGCGGTATCCTCAACAGAATGATGACCATCTACCTCAACGTCTCCGTTGCAGGTGACATCAATGTCAAAAAAGCCGTGCCTGGCAAATCCGTTTAGCATATGGTCGAAAAATCCGATGCCTGTCTGGACCTTTGAGGTGCCGCTTCCGTCAATGTTGATGTCAACTTTGATGTCGGTCTCTTGCGTTTTTCTCTCCACTGTGGCCCTACGATTTTCCATAGCTTGTATCTCCTTTTAAAACAATGCTATATATGGTTGTTTGTAATTATAAATATTATGTAAACTTGCATTTTATAGCTATTTTAGAAAGTTAACTTGCATTTTTAAAACAATTTTCAATAATTCAAATTGTTATTTAATCTTATAAACCATATCAGTCATTATATTAATATTAATTTTGTCTTATTCAAATCTGACTGCTATGGAATTTGCGTGTGCAGTTAAGCCTTCCTGCTTTGCAAACAGTTCAATATCCTTGTGTACATTATAAAGAGCCTGCTCAGAATAGGAAATGATGCTGGTCTTCTTTACAAAATCATCCACTGAAAGCGGCGAGAAGAATCTTGCAGTCCTGTTTGTGGGAAGGATGTGGTTAGGCCCTGCAAAGTAGTCTCCAAGCGGTTCCGAGGAATAATCCCCAAGGAAAATGGCTCCTGCGTTTTTGATCTTTGTCATGGTTTCATAAGGATTTCTTGTTATTATCTCAAGGTGCTCGGAAGCTACTGCATTGGCTGCTTCTATGGCATCCTCCATATTGTCCGCAACAAAGATATATCCGTAATTATCAAGAGATTTCTTTATGATCTCAGCTCTTGAAAGGGTCTTTAAAAATCCGTCAATCTCTTCAGATACCTTGTCTGCAATCTCCTGTGATGTTGTAACCAGTATCGCACTTGCCATCTCATCGTGCTCAGCCTGAGAAAGCAGGTCTGCAGCCACATATCTGGGATTTGCGGTCTCATCACTAAGAACCAGGATCTCGCTGGGACCGGCAATGGAATCAATAGACACATGTCCGAAGCAGGCCTTTTTGGCAAGGGCTACAAAGATATTGCCTGGACCGGTGATCTTGTCAACCTTGGGAATACTCTCGGTTCCAAATGCCATAGCTGCAATAGCCTGGGCTCCGCCAACCTTATAGCTCTCGGTAACGCCTGCAATATCGGCGGCTACAAGAGTTCCGGGATTTACTTTACCGTCTTTTCCGGGAGGTGTGCACATCACAATGCGCTCAACACCTGCAACTTTGGCTGGAACAACATTCATAAGAACGCTGGAAGGATAGGCAGCTTTGCCGCCGGGAACATAAACGCCGGAGATCTCAATGGGAAGTATCCTCTGTCCCAGGATGCTGCCGTCCTCCTTAGTATCTATCCAGGTATTTCTCTTTTGCTTCTCGTGAAATACTCTGATATTCTCCGCACTCTTTTTCATGACCTCAATGAATTCAGGGTCAAGGGCCTCATAAGCCTCTTTTATCTCCTCAGGGGTTATTCTGACGGTGTTTGCATCAAGAGTGCATTTATCGAACTTCTGAGTGTACTCAAAAAGGGCTTTATCCCCGTTTTTGCGGATATCATTTATTATATCATTTACAGTGTTCTCATATTCGGTATAGCTTCCGGGATTCCTGTTTAAGAGATTGCCCAGAAGCTCTTTTTTGGTCTCTTCAGTTAATCTTAATGTACGCATTATTCAAGGTTCTCCTTAATATCATTGATGAGCTTTCTTATGCGCTCAGTTTCCATCTGCATGCTGACCTGGTTAACTATCATCCTCGCTGAAAGCGGGCATATCTCCTCAAGAACTTCAAGACCGTTCTCTCGAAGAGTTGATCCCGTCTCTACGATATCAACAATAACATCGGACAAGTTGACGATAGGTCCAAGCTCCACAGAGCCGTTAAGCTTGATAATATCCACCGTCTGATGCTTGCGGTTAAAGAAATAGTCCTTTGCAATATTGGGATATTTACTTGCTAC
>JAILFT010000074.1 GCA_024697425.1 Butyrivibrio sp.
GGCTCATTTCAACAACAGGCTCAAGAAAACCAATATTGACGCCATTGTTGGGAAGAAACTTATCGCAAAGACCGATATTGACAATCTTCACGGATTCGGTAAAGTAGATATGGACGGTTCTACCTGGCTTGCGGCTTCAAGCATGGACAATGTGATCATCCACGCAGGGGAAGAAGTCAGAGTTGTAGAAGTACAGGGTGTCAAATTAATTGTTGAAAGGGAGGTTATTTAAAATGGCAGGAGCAATTATTGCAGTATTTATCGTATTAGTAATTATATTATTGGCAACTAACATCAGAATCGTGCCTCAGGCGCATTCATTCGTTATCGAGGAGCTGGGTGCTTACAAGGAGACCTGGGATGTGGGACTTCACTTCAAAATTCCCTTCATTGACAGGGTTGCAAGACAGGTGGACCTTAAGGAGCAGTATTGCGACTTCCCGCCTCAGCCCGTTATCACACAGGATAACGTAACAATGCAGATCGATTCTATCGTGTTCTTCAGGATCTCAGATCCCAAGGCATATGCATACGGTGTAAGAAATCCCATCGGTGCTATTGAGAATCTTACCGCTACCACACTTCGTAACGTTATCGGTTCACTGACACTTGACGAGACACTTACATCCCGTGACCAGATCAACGCCCAGATGCAGGATGCCCTGGATATCGCAACAGATCCCTGGGGAATCAAGATCACAAGAGTAGAGCTCAAGAACATCAATCCTCCTGAGCAGATCCGAGATGCAATGGAGAAGCAGATGAAAGCCGAGCGAGAGAAGAGAGAGAAGATTCTTTTCGCAGAAGGTGAGAAGCAGAGCCAGATTACTGTAGCAGAAGGTGAAAAGCAGTCCAAGATCCTCCAGGCTGAAGCTGATAAGCAGGCAACAATCCTCAGAGCTGAAGCTGAAAGAGAGAAGAGAATCCGTGAGGCTGAAGGTCAGGCAGAAGCCATCAAGAGCATTCAGAGTGCTAACGCTGACGGTATCAGAATGATTAAGGAAGCAGGAGCTGACGAGTCAGTTCTTACCCTTAAGAGCCTCGAAGCCTTTGAGAAGGCCTCCAACGGACAGGCAACCAAGATCATTGTTCCTTCGAACATTCAGGGAATTGCCGGACTTGCTGAATCAATTAAAGAGATCGTAAAGTAAAAAATGAGAGATAATAGCAAAAAGAATAAGACCTTTAACACAAAGGCAGCCATGGTGCTGTACTTTCTGGAGGGCAGCAAATTACTTTTTGCTCTTAGCATTCTCTTTTCCATCATGGTCACTTTCCTTGACATGATCGGACCTAAGATCATCCAATATACAGTAGACTACTATATCTCGGACACTGCCTCTGACAATGGGGGCAGTGTCCCTGTTTATATAGGGATGATCATGGGAATGCTGGGCAAAAGAGATAACGTAAGAGACCAGCTCTTTTACGTGGCACTGGTAGTTGCCGGTGTTGCGGTGCTGGCTGCCATATGCAGATACCTCTTCAGATTGCTCAATACCATGGGCGCAGAAAACTTAATACAGAGAATGAGGGACAGACTGTTTGACCACATCATGCATCTGCCCTTTACATGGCATGGAGCCAACCACACCGGTGATATCATTCAGCGGTGTACGTCGGATGTAGACACAATTAAGCGTTTTATTGCAGAACAGATGTCGGCCTTTTTCAGGATCATCATCAGGATCGTGATAGCTATGTATTTCATGATCGGAATAAGTCCCAGACTGGCATTCTATTCCGCAATCTTCATCCCCATCGTTGTGCTGTATTCCTGCTTCTTCCACGGCAGGATCAGGGATGAATTTGAAAAGGCGGATACTGAGGAAGGCAAGCTTTCCGCCATAGCTCAGGAGAACCTTACGGGTGTAAGGGTTGTAAGGGCTTTTGGAAGAGAGCTTTATGAGAAGGAGAGATTTGAGGCCAAGAATGAGACCTACACAGATCTGTGGATTGGGCTTATAAGGACTCTGGCCGCTTTTTGGTCCTCCAACGACCTTATTTCCGGACTTCAGATACTACTGGTTACAGCCATGGGCGCAGTTTTGTGCGTTGGCGGCAAGATAACGGTAGGTGAGTACATTGCCTTTGTTTCTTATAATGCCATGCTTACCTGGCCTGTAAGAATGCTGGGGAGGATAATCTCAGAGATGAGTAAGGCCGGCGTTTCCGTTGACAGGCTTATGTACATCATGAACAGCGAAGTGGAAAAAGACAGGGAAGGCGCAACCGAGCCTCCCATGAACCAGGACATCACCTTCGATCACGTTTCCTATGCCTACGAGAATGGCGGAACGGACGTACTTAAGGATGTTTCCTTTACCATCAGGGCAGGAAAGACCTTTGGAATCCTTGGAGGAACCGGAACCGGCAAGTCCACCCTTATGTATCTTATGGACAGGCTCTATGAGCTTCCCGAAGGTGCAGGCACCATCAAGGTGGGAGATACGGATATCAGCGACATAAAGGCATCCTGGCTTCGAAAGAATATCGGATTTGTTCTGCAGGAACCTTTTCTGTTTTCCAGAACACTGTCAGAGAATATAGGAATCACCCAGAAGAAAACCGATATTGATATGGTCAAAAACGCCGCCAGGATTGCAGCTTTGGACGAGACCATAGAGAACTTTGCCCACGGTTATGACACTTTTGTGGGAGAGAGGGGCGTGACCTTGTCAGGAGGTCAGAAGCAGAGGACTGCCATTGCCCAGATGCTGATCTCCAAGCCTCCTGTAATGGTATTTGATGATTCGCTTTCAGCTGTGGATACGGAGACAGACCAGAAGATCAGAAAAGCCCTGGCGGACAATGTGGGAGATTCCACAGTGGTTCTGATCTCACACAGAATAACGACACTAATGAATGCTGACAACATAATAGTTCTTGAGAAGGGCCGCATTGCAGAGCAGGGAACCCATCAGCAGCTCCTTGATAAAGGCGGTCTGTATAAAAAGATCTATGACATACAGATGCAGGGAATATGAACGAGAAAGAAAAACAAGTAAAATTACCATTTTTTGGGATACCAAGACTGTATCCCTTCCTGAAATCATATATTGTGACCATTGTCATAATGATCACCCTGGGCATATTAAGTTCACTGGCAGATTCGGTATTTCCTCTTTTTAACCAGTATGCCCTGGATAACTTTGTGGCAAAGGGTACCCTCAAGGGACTTCCCGTGTTTATCGCTTTGTACATCGGGATCCTTGTGCTTCAGGTCATTGATAACTTCGTCTGCGCATATATGTGCGGCAAGGTTGAGATGGGCATGAACAGGGACCTTAGGAATGCGGCCTTTAGCCACATTCAGGAGCTGTCACTGGCATATTTTAACCAGAACAACGTAGGTTACATTCATGCCAGAGTTATGAGTGATACCGGCAAGATCGGTGAGATGGTGGCCTGGAGAATGATGGACATCATCTGGAACGGCTCTTACATCGTGTGCATTCTTATAATGATGCTTCTTTTAAATGTGAAGCTGGCACTTATAATAATTGCACTGGTGCCCATTGCGGTAGTTCTGGTTACCTATTTCCAGAAAAAATACATCGTCCTTAACCGCAAGATCCGTGAGATAAATTCCACCATTACAGGCAATTTCAATGAGGGGATCACGGGTGCTAAAGCCATTAAGACACTGGTTGTTGAGGATAAGATCCAGAGCGACTTTGAGGAGGATACCTCAAAGATGAACAGAACCTCCGTAAAGGCCACCCATTATTCGGCCTTCTTTACTTCAGCCATCACCATGATGTCTTCACTGGCTCTGGCGCTGGTTCTTTGGAGAGGCGGACTTATCACCGTGGAAGGAGTTATGCAGATAGGAACCCTTTCCGTGTTTCTGTCCTATGCCCTTGGAATGATGGAGCCCATACAGAACGTTATCGTGACCATATCCGAGATGATCGCGGTGGAGGTTAACGTTGAGCGATTCATGAAGCTCATTGAGACCAGGTCCGACGTTTCCGACAGCTGGAGCGTTATCGTCAAATACGGTGATGCCTTCAATCCCAAGAAAGAGAACTGGGAACCTCTTGTAGGCGACGTTGAATTTCAGGATGTTACCTTTAAATATCCCGATGGCGAGGAATATGTCCTTGAGCACTTTAATCTTACGGTTCCCAAGGGCACTAACGTTGCTATTGTCGGTGAGACCGGTGCAGGCAAATCCACTCTGGTAAATCTGGTTTGCAGGTTCTTTAAGCCTACATCCGGTAAGGTTCTGATAGATGGAAAAGACGCAGCGGAGAGATCACAGCTCTGGCTTCACAGCAATATCGGATATGTGCTCCAGACACCGCATCTTTTCTCGGGAACCGTAAGGGATAACCTTAAATACGGTAAGCCCGACGCCACTGAGGAGGATATCTGGAAGGCACTTAAGCTGGTTTCAGCGGACGGCATAGTAAAGCGCATGGAGAAGGGCCTCGACAGCGACGTTGGAGAGGACGGCGACATGCTCTCTACAGGTGAGAAGCAGCTTCTTTGCTTTGCCAGGGCCATTCTCTCGGATCCCAGGATCCTGGTTCTTGATGAGGCCACTGCCTCCATTGACACCGTAACAGAGAAGGCAATTCAGGATGCCATTGAGACCGTTACCAGGGGAAGAACATCCTTTGTCATTGCCCACAGACTTTCAACTGTTGTGGATGCGGATGTCATTCTTGTGGTGAAAGATGGTAAAATAATAGAGCGGGGAACCCACAAGGATCTTATGGATCTTAAGGGTTATTACTATGAGCTCTTCACCAGACAGTTTGAGGAGATGAGCACATCCAGCGTTTTGGAGGGAGCATGACCGATTACGCGGTTTTTTCAGACATACACGGCAATCATTCGGCATTTCAGGCATGCATTGATTACTGCATGGGCCGGGGGATCACAAACTTTGTGCTTCTTGGGGATTATGTGACGGACTGTCCTTATCCTCAGAAGACACTTGAGAAGATCTATGTACTGAAGCAGTACTTTAATACCCTGATCATCCGTGGCAACAGGGAGGAATATCTTCTTAATTACCACAAAACCGGTGAGGGAAAATGGAAGAAGGGTTCTGCCAGCGGAGCTCTTCTTTATACCTATGAGAATCTCACGGGTAAGGACCTGGAGTTTTTTGACTCCCTGCCTAACTACGGGATTTTTCAGCAGAAGGGCTTTCCGGGGTTCGAGTACTGCCACGGATCACCAACCAATACCAGCGAGCTTTTGTTCAGGGAAAAGAGAAATACCAAGCGTGTGCTGTCCCACCTTAAGACGGGAGTTCTTTTGCATGGGCATAATCACATTCAGGATACCTATGTCTACAGGGGCAAAAAGGGAGTAAATCCCGGATCCATCGGGATACCCTGGTATCATGGCGGCAAGACCCAGTTCTGTATCATCCACGGCAGCACCAAGGGCTGGGAAGAGGAGTATCTGCAGCTGGACTATAACAGAAAAGAGATACTTCGTGACTTCAAGAATTCGGAGCTGTGCAGCATAGCTCCTGCCTGGGCTGCGGTTTCCATGCACACCATAAGGACCGGCGTTGACCTTAACCAGACCGTGCTCCTCAGGGCCATGAGACTCTGCGAGCAGGAGAGAGGTGTGGCCAGATGGCCGGACATCCCTGAGAAATACTGGGCTATAGCTCTTAAAGAGAATTATATAGACCTTCACGGAAAAGACATTCC
>JAILFT010000084.1 GCA_024697425.1 Butyrivibrio sp.
TTCCTTGTTTCCTTCGGAAATAAAGGTTAGTCTGTACAGGTTGAAATCAACGCACTCGTCAGCTGCAAATGCCTCAAGTATCGCATTGTCAACCGGGCCATATAGCTGAACATTCTTGTTGTTCCAGAATACAAACTTTCCGTATTTAGCAAAGGTCGAAGGCAATGTTACACTCTCAAGGCTCTCGCAGTTTGCGAAGGCCATATCGCCGATTTCCTGAAGGGGCGAAGTCGCTGTAACTGTCCTTATTCTTGCCCCATTGAAGGCATTGGGGCTGATTGTCTTTACTGTACCCGGCACCGCATAGCTTTGCGTGGTCTTTCCGGCAGGATAGGCTATAAGTGATTCCTGGTTCTTGTCAAAAAGCACCTTATCCACCGCAGCAAAAGACTCATTGAGATCACTTACTGCAAATTCACTTATATTGGCTGAAGCCACAAAAGCATCCGATGCGATAGTGTCAACATACCTGGGAATGGTAATTTTGACAATATCTTCGTCATAGGCAAAGGCTTTTTCAGCAATTTCCTTAACCGGAAGATTATCTATCTTTTCCGGGATAACTGCATGATAATCCGCTCCAAGATATCCTGTTATACTTACAAAATCTCCCTTAATCTCGTAGGAATAATTGTCTGTTGATCTTGAGCTTGCATTCCAGTCAGCATAGAGAGTCACTCCGCCGTAGGGAAGGATATCCGTATCAAAGTTCCAAGGCGTGGCAAGAGTTTCGTCATAGTACCATCCACTGAAGACATTTCCTGTATAAACAGGCACTGCTGGCTCTGCTACTGTCCTTCCTATCTCTCCATAGGTTACATAGTCAGGATTGTCATTATTAAAATCAAATCTTACTTCCGCAAAGGTATCATCTACATTCAAAAAATTGATTCCCTTAGACTTTGCAACCTGTTCAGCTCTTGAACCGGGACGGGCATAGATAATTGTATCTTCCTCCGGTTCAGACTCCTGCCCGGCTTCATCTTCATCGCCTGCAGCTGTATACAACACCTTAGATGCTTCAATAGGAATATTGCTGATGTCCGCTGTATCAGAAAGAACTATCAGTTTCTTAAGGCCTGTACATCCATAAAAAGCACTGGAGGAGATGCTCCTTACATTCTTGCCAATAGTAAAGGTCTTTAGACCGGAACAGTTCTGAAATGCATAATTGCCTATGCTTGTAACAGTGTCAGGATAGTTTACTTCTTCAAGCTGTGACCATCCATTGAAAGCCTTCTGTACTATCTCTGTAATGTTTCCGGTCAGTGTGACCTTCTTTAGTTTAGGATATTTCGCTATACTGTCTATGCTGTTGTCTGATCCATAGAACAGACGCACCAGATTATAATCTCCGGCGCCTCCATTATAGGTGTACCTTATAATATTAGGGATGCTTACACTCTCTACATTTGTACATCCTTCAAATGCCGCCTGGCCATAGTAGTCTTTACTGGGAATAACAATCTTTTTTATGTTTGTAAGATTTCTAAAAGCATATTCATCTACATATAAACCATTGTTAGGAAGGTTTACTTCTGTTACTCCTGTACAGCCACTAAAGCTATAGGTGCCAATGGTTTCAACACTCTCAGGTATATCTATCCTTCTTGTTCCGGTGCAGGATGAAAAAGCCGAAGATTCGATCTTTTTTATATGCGATGAGATTGGAAGCGTTTTTAACCCGCTGCAGCCATAAAAAGCTGAGCTTCGTATGGTTGTTACTGTATCCGGATAGCTTACTTCTTCAAGCTGCGACCATCCATTGAAAGCCTTCTGTACTATCTCTGTAATATTTCCTGTCAGTGTGACCTTCTTTAGTTTAGGATATTTCGCTATACTGGCTATGCTGTTGTCTGATCCATAGAACAGGCGCACCAGATTGTAGTCTCCGCCACCTCCATTATAGGTGTACCTTATGATACTGGGGATGCTTACACTCTCTACATTTGTACATCCTTCAAATGCCGCCTGGCCATAGTAGTCTTTGCTGGGAATGACAATCTTTTTTATGTTTGTAAGATTGCTGAAAGCATATTCATCTACATATAAACCATTGTTAGGAAGGTTTACTTCTGTTACTCCTGTACAGCCACTAAAGCTATAGGTGCCGATGGTCTTAACACTATCAGGTATATCTATTCTGCTTGTTCCGGTGCAGGATGAAAAAGCCGAAGAATCGATCTTTGTTATATGCGATGAGATTGGAAGGTTTTTTAACCCGCTGCAGCCATAAAAAGCACTGCTTCCTATGCTTGTTACCGTATCCGGATAGCATATTTCTTCAAGCTGTGGCCAGTTCTCAAATGTACTTGGCTTTATCTCAGCGATGTTCCCGGTCAGCACCACCTTTTTTAGCTTGCTGTACATAGAGTAAGCAGAAGAATCGCCTGATACATAGCCGGCATTAAACAGGTATATAAGATTATAAACATAACGCAGTCCGCTATAATAAGGTGAATCCGGTATGCTTACGCTCTCCACATTTGTGCAGCCATTTAACACACCGGCATCAAATGAAACATTATTTGGAATCTTTACCGCAGTTAAATCCTTATTTCCACTAAGAACTCCGTTATTAAGTCTCGTTACCCTAACGCCATCCTCAGTCTTTGTGGGAATTACAACTGCACCGCCATCGCCCTTATATCCGGTTACTTCTGCATAGCTGCCGGTTCCTGAACCGAATGTTTTAAACTCAAAACCTTCAGCAGAATAGGATATGCCGTCTTCAATTATGGTATCACCGGCATTCACCGCTTCATCCCATGGATTGTAGCCCTCTATGTACTCATACTGGGCATAAATAGTCAGATCGCTACCGGGCATAAGATCAGTTTCAAAATCCCACTTTTCTTTGCCCTCACGGTCTTTAGTCCACTCTTTGAATTTGTAATTGGAGACCTTGGCTCCTCCGATTTCGCCGATTGGTGCCCCCTCTACAGCAACAGCCTTATAGACTCCGGCTCCCTCAAGATTATAATCATAGGTAACAGCATAGAGCTTAGCCCACTTGGCATAGAGCACCATGTCGGAAGTAACCTTATCGGTCTCAAAATTCCACTTATGTGTAAATGAAGGATCGGTGTACCATCCCTGAATGCCTTTGCGGTCCGAGGAATAACCCACCTCAGGCTCAGCGGCGTATCCGCCCTTTAGTACTGTCTGCGCCGGAATATTGTCACCTTTTCCGGAGCTGAACGTTACAGTGTATTTGTCATAAGGAATAATCTTTATGACATAATCCGACTCCAAAAAGTCTTTTTCCAGGTCAAAACTTAAGAAATCAAAGAATTCCACAGAAATGGCAACATATATCTTAACATAGGCAGATAACTTTCCCTCCGGAATGCTCTCAGACAGGTCCCTTGACATTTCAAGCTTAACACCGCCCTCAAGCTTTGCTTCTGCGGAAACAATCTTATTAATTGCATCAAGTTCGATTCCAATCTCAATTCCTGCTTTGGCTTTTACTGCAGCTTCGAAACTGGTATCCTGGGATGTTACATCCTTTATCTGCTGTATTTCATCTCCCACTACTCTAAAGCCTGTGGTCTCTGATGTCTCGTAGGTAAAAGAAACAGTTCCGTCAACGGAATACACCAGCTGCAAAACCGCATAGATATTAACAAGTCCCGGCTGTTTAAGAGGCACCTTGGCAACCGGAATCGTCTTTTTCGACTCAGTTTTTTTATCGCTGACACTTCCGGTAATGGAAAAGGAAAACTCCTGTTTCTTCTTTTGGATTACCTCAAACTTTTTTACTTTTCCTTTTGCGAAATCTATATCTACATTTACGGAATATGTTGTATTGTCAGAGCCGCTGGCTTCAACTTTGACATCCGCTTTCTGGGTGGAACCTTCCCGATCTTTATGAGGTATTTTCAGCGAGATATCGTAGTTCAGTTCACTCTGGAATGATGTGGATATAGACCCAAAGCCATAGAGGTTATAGGAATTCTCGCCTGTCTTCTCCATATCATCGATAGTATATTCCTCGTAAACGCCATCGTAGTCTGAATCATTGTAATAAATGGCATTTTCCCAGTCGGGTCTAAGATTCTCCTCATCAATGACAAGTCTCTTTAAGACTTCACTTCCGATAGCTCTTTCACAGTGAAGGATATAATTATCTCCTGCCTCTTCCTTACTGATGATCTTAAAGGCATCGCCGTTTGAGATCTCATCAGAGGGAGGAAGATAGAAAACAGGATGATCCTCAAGGTAAGATACCTCAAGCTTATTCATCTCTATCTCAGTATCGGTAATAAAGAAATAGTGAGAACGGGTAATCTCGGTAAGGTCTATCGCCCCATCCGCAAAATCATACTCAGAAAGATCAGTGCTCCTGTAGCCATAGTTTGCAGCATAATCAAGTGCATACGCGCCGTGATATGCACTGATGGTAACATCACTGTTAAAAGCATCACTTCCGATTTCTCTGATATAAAAGGGAATCTTTACAGACTTAAGATTTACTGCATCAGAAAAAGTGCCGTCTTCAATTGCTACGGCAAAGTATTTACCCATCTTCTTGGGCACTGTAACAGAGGATTTATCTGTATCGGAAAAGCCCACGATATGAGCATAACCGTCTTCATCAAGATAATAGGACCAGCTTCCGGCCTTGAGAATATCTTTTTCCTCTTCCTCCATGTCGGTAGCACCGGTTAAAGCTTCATCCGAGCCTTCTGCTGCAGCCTCATCCGAGAGCTCTTCTGCGGCTTCGTCCGAAAGTTCTTCTGCTGCGTCGTCAGTAATCTCAGCGGTTGCATCATCTAAGCTCTCATTCCCATCACCGGTATTTGATCCAGAAGATGCATTCTCTTCTCCTGCATTTGTGCCTGTTGCAGCATCCGGATTCTCCTGAGTTTCACCGTTAGATTTATCCGATGACTCATCACCGCCATCTTCTCCATCTGTGCCTTCTGTGCTGCTTTCAAGCATTGAACTTACCTGGCTTTCGAGGCCTGATAATCCATTATCGGTATCAGCAGTTGATTCCCCGTTTGCTCCGGCATCGCTGCTTTGCTGTGTCAGGTAAGTATAATCAGCAGCGACTGATGTTACCTGAGTCGAAGAAAATGCCATAACCGCGGCCAGAAATACCCCCAAAGATCTTGTGAATGCTCTTTTCATCTTGAATTCCCTCTAAAAATAATATTTTTCTAATCTATTTATTAAATATATATAAACTATAAATTGCGTCCTATGTAATTATACGATTTTTAAATCATTAGTCCATGGTTATTTTCACTAAATATTGTTTTTTATGATGAAGGCATAAAAAATCCCCCTAAGAAAGACTTTGTATACTCCATCAGCCTTCTTTAGGGGCAAACTTCTAACTACTTATTTACAAAAGTGATTCGTGTTTCTACTGTGCAAACCTGAATTTAGATTTTTCGTGTTGGATGTGATCAGACGCGGCCAGGCGATGGGCATGTGAATTGAGTCCTTTCCGCCGAAAAGTATTCTGCAAGCTAATTGAGGCGGAATAATAGCCCCAAAACTTAACGTTATATCGATAAATAGCCTGTTTGAACGCTCTGTTATCGTAATAGCGTTTGTGCCCAGTGCATTCTGTATGTTATTACGCAAATATTTCCGCCGCAAATCCTCATAACAGATAAATGCGGCGGAAACACCTTATCGAAATCATCGAAATCTTGTAATCCGGTCGCTAATATCTATATAAACTACCAGATATGATCTTGCCCCCCGGAAGTCTGACCGGTTACTTCCATTACCAGCACAAATATAAAAGAGATAACTCTAACCAGCTCTTATCGTGACCTCGCATGCTTCATGAATCCA
>JAILFT010000087.1 GCA_024697425.1 Butyrivibrio sp.
GGCTGATAAGAGGAAGATAAGATGAGCAGAGATTTAAACATGAAGGTCAATGTGCTGCCGGTTCTCACATACAATTTTCTGCATGTGAACGACAGTGCCCTTCAGCTTTCAGATTTTAATATAGAAAACTTAAGCTCTCCCAAGGCAGGGGATCTTCCTGCCGGAGTCAGTGTAAGAGAAGGCGTTTCCTTTGAGGAAGCGGGAGAGCTGTTCAGAAGCAATAAGGACAAGATTCTTGTGGCAAAAGAAGAAGAGGTAAACCCCAACGGTGTGACAGCCGCAAGGGATGCTTCTCAGGCAATCCGCACCGGAATGGGTGCAGACGTAGACGGCCTCATGATAAACATGGGAGCCAGAGTTGACGTATACACTGTAGATGAGGGAGTAAAGGTCGACAAGCCCATTATCCTTCGCTATGATATGGCGGACGGACAGGGAAGCCTTTCCGGACAGGTTATCCACGCTGCTAAGAATTCAGAAGTAACCGTTATCATGAATTATACTTCAGATCAGGCTGCATCAGGATTCCACGGAGTAAGCACCAGACTTCTTGCAGAGGAAGGCGCCAGGATCAATCTTGTTAAGACCCAGACTCTTGGAAACGGATTTATTCATTTTGATGATATAGGCGGTGCATGCTTTGAAGAGGGCGGCATCAATCTTGTCACTCTGGAGCTTGGCGGCAGCAGGGTATGGAGCAGTGCTTACGTATACCTTGCGGGCAAAGAGAGCTCTTTTACCAGCAATATGGGTTACCTTTGCAGGGACGATCACAACCTTGATATGAACTATGTGGCAGATCAGAGGGGCAAGAAGACAGAGTCCTCCATGAACTTCAAGGGAGTTCTCATGGGAACTGCCAGCAAGACCTTCAGGGGCACCATTGATTTCAAATACGGAAGTTCAGGATCTGTGGGAGATGAGCAGGAGGATGCGCTTTTACTCAGTCCCGATGTCATCAACAAGACCATGCCCGTAATCCTTTGTCAGGAGGAGGATGTGGAAGGAAGACACGGAGCCACCATCGGACAGCTTGGTGAGGACCTTCTTTTCTACATGCAGACCCGCGGAATCGATGAGGAAGAAGCTAAGAGGATCATGATCAAAGCAAGGCTTGAGAGCGTTGCAAGGATGATCCCCGATCCCGAGATCATGCAGAAGACCCAGTATTACATTCAGAATATTATTTGATCAGTTTTTTTGAGGAGAACCTATGAAGACACTTGCCGAATACCGCAAGGATTTTGATATCTTAAGTGCCGGTGATTATATCTATTTCGATAATGCGGCCACATCCCAGAGACCCAGGCAGGTCCTGGAGGCTGTCACCGACTTTTACAAAAATGCCAACGCCAATCCCATGAGGGGGCTCTATGACTGGAGTATGGAGGCTACAAGGCTCTATGAAGAGGCCAGAAGCCTGGTGGCAGATTTTATCGGAGGAGTTTCCGGGGAGGAGATCATCTTCACCCGCAATACCACTGAGTCTTTGAATCTGGTGGCCTACAGCTATGGACTGGAGAATGTGGGCGAGGGAGATGAGATCGTCATCACGGTGATGGAGCACCACAGTAACATGCTGCCATGGCAGATGGTTGCAAGAGAAAAGGGCGCAAAGCTCATCTATCTCGAGCCTGATGAGGAAGGCATTATCAGTAAGTCCGAGTATGAGAGCAAGATCACAGACAGAACTAAGATTGTGGCTATCGGCCATGTTTCCAACGTTATGGGTATCACCAATCCGGTAAAAGAGATAACGGCCTATGCCCACTCCAAGGGAGCGGTGGTAGTTGTTGACGGAGCACAGTCAGCGCCTCACATGGCAGTTGATGTAAAGGATATCGGATGTGACTTCTTTGCATTCTCCGGACACAAGATGATGGCTCCAATGGGAATCGGAGTTCTGTACGGCAGGAAAGAGCTTCTGCTTAATATGAAGCCTTTTTTGACCGGTGGAGAGATGATCGAGTATGTGACAAGAGAGGATGCCACTTACGCGGAACTGCCACACAAATTCGAAGCGGGAACAGTTAATGCTGCAGGTGCGGTAGGACTGGCTGAGGCCATAAGATATATCAGGGAAGTGGGCTTTGAGGCCATTGAGGCCCAGGAGCTGAAGCTTACCACCCTCCTCATGGAAGGTCTTGCAAAGCTTCCTTATATCAAGGTTTACGGATCCAAGGATCCCGCAAAGCACTGCGGTATCGTTACCTTTACCATGGAGGGCGTACATCCCCATGATATGGCGTCCGTACTTAACGACGACAAGGTATGCATCAGAGCGGGACACCACTGCGCTCAGCCTCTTATGCAGTTTATCGGAGCAGGCTCCACATCAAGAGCCAGCGTATATTTCTACAACACTGAAGATGAAGTAAAAGAGTTCCTGGACAAACTTTCAAAGGTAAGGGAGGTCATGGGATATGGAGCTTAAGCAGTTATATCGCGAAATCGTTAATGAGCACAACCTTCACCCGGTTCACAAGAAGGCTATTGAAAACCCGGATCTTGTAATGCGCGGCGTGAATCCGAGCTGCGGTGATGACATCACTTTAAGCCTTAAGATCGAGAACGGAGTTATCACAGATGCCGGTTATGAAGGATCAGGATGCGCTATTTCTCAGGCATCCGTTGATATGATGGCAGATCAGGTCATTGGCAAGAGCAAGGATGAGGCTATTAAGCTTGCCGGCACCTTTATGGGAATGATCAAAGGCGAGATCACAGACGAAGAGAGCATAGAGGCCCTTGATGAGGCAGCAGCTCTTCAGGACGTGGCTCATATGCCTGCAAGGGTTAAGTGCGCTGTTCTTGGATGGCACACCATGCAGGAGATGCTGGAAAATCCCGAGAAAGCACAGGGCTGATCATAGAGCAATGCAGAAGATTCTTCTTAAGAGAAGCAACAGAAAAACCCTTTCGCTGGAGGTGACTCTGGATGGGCAGGTGATCGCAAGAGCACCCAGAAATATGCCTGTTGAGGAGATCAACCGCTTTATAGGAAGCAAGGCAGACTGGATTGAGAATAGTCTCTCCAGGATGGAAAAAAAGCGCCTGGAGGCGGACAGTAGCGGCAGTGAGCCACTTTCTTCGGGAGACATCAAGCTCCTTGCAGACAAGGCAAAACGGGTAATTCCTCCCAAAGTCCACAAATATGCGGCGATCATCGGTGTCACCTACGGCAGGATCACCATAAGGTTTCAGAAAAGCCGCTGGGGGAGTTGTTCGGGAAAAGGGAATCTGAATTTTAACTGTCTTCTCATGAAGGCCCCCGATGATATAGTGGATTATGTGGTGGTCCACGAGCTGTGCCACCGAAAGCACATGAATCACAGCCCCAGGTTCTGGGCAGAAGTTGAAAATATAATTCCCGATTACAGGGAAAAGAGGCGCTGGCTTAAAGATCACGGTCAGGAGCTGGCAAGGAAGTAAGCTAGATATTGTGTACAATGAATTGTGTACACAATATCTGTTTTTATTTGTTAAATGTGTATTAAATCGTAACGATATATAGTCTATTTCTGTTCGCTCGATGCTATAATTATTTCGTATTGGTATGCTTGTTTTTATCACGATAAAGTATAAACAGGAGAAAAAATGAGTATGAGCGAAGAGACAAAATCCACAAAAACTGCCCCAAGGAAGAAGACTAAGACGATCAGTTCCAAACTGCTTACTTATATCTTACCTGTGGTAGTTGTCACTGTTCTGGCTCTCGTAGTTATCGCGGCAAATCTTTCAAAGAACAGAATGGAAGAGATGGCTACTGAGACACTGGAATCCTCGATCTCTAATCAGGCGGATAACATTGATGCATGGCTGAAAGAGAATCTTGCGTATTTCAGTACAGTCAAGTACATGCTTGAGAATCTGAATCCCCCGGAGTCGGAGATACCGACGATTCTGGATGCTTTCTATGGGTATAATTCCAATTCGCCCAAGGGCTTTTATATCGGAACAAGTGACGGTAAACTCTACAAGGCTTCCGAGGCTGATTTCTCCGATAGTAATGTAACCGAAAGCACCTGGTTCAGACAGGGACTTTCAAGAATAGCCATGGCATACGGAACTGCATATACCAATGATCAGGGAGAGACTGTTATCTCAGCCACAGGTATCCTTAATGACGGCTCTGATAACATGAAAGTTCTTGGTGCCGATGTTACTCTTACCAAGATCAGTATCATCGTTAATTCCGGCGTAAAGATGGATGGAGCAAGTTCTTTCCTGGTTGATACCAATGATGATAAGATCCTTGCCCACAGAGAAGTCAGCATGGTGGGCTCCACAATTTCAGAGAGCAGCAGTGATCCCCTTCTTCAGGGAGCTGCACAGGCTATTCATGAAGGAAACTTTAACAGCCGTGAGATCGCAGGTAATATGGTGGCTTTTGCTGAAGTACCCGGAACAGACTGGGTGCTTGTTTCCTATATTCCCATCCGTGTTATCCTCAGCACAGTTAATCAGATGGGTATGATCCTCTTTATGGTAGGTGGTATCGCCATCGTTCTTATCATCATCCTCATCCTTTATGTTGTAAGAAAAGTAGTTGCACCTCTTACACTTATTTCTGAGAATATCACAGCCATGTCAGAGGGTGACTTTACCATCGAGGTTGATTCCTCAAGTAATGATGAGATCGGTCTTATGGGAAGCAAGGTTACAGATTTCGTTTCATCAATGAGGAGTATGCTCTCTCATATCAGTCAGGAGTCCGAGAGACTTCAGGGAGAGTCGGATAATTCAGACAGGGTATCCAAGACCATGTTTGAGGCATCCCAGTCTCAGGCTGAGGCCATGAAACAGCTGAACGAGACCGTAGACCAGCTGGCTACCGCCGTTAATGATATTGCGGCCAATGCCACCACTCTTGCGCAGGTTGTTGCAGATACCAGAGAGAACTCCGACAAGGCACATGAGAGCATGAAGGAGACAGTAGGCATTTCCCAGAAGGGCCGTGATGACATGGAGAAACTCAGCGTTGCCATGGAGGGTATCTCAGAGGCCAACGAAAGTCTGGTTGAGTCCATCAATAAGGTAGGCTCTGCATCCGAGGAGATCACAAACATTGTTGGAATGATCAGTGAGATTGCAGAGGAGACCAACCTCCTTTCACTCAACGCAAGTATCGAGGCTGCAAGAGCAGGTGAGGCCGGTAAGGGATTCGCAGTTGTTGCTACTCAGATTGCAAAACTGGCACAGACTTCTGCAGAGAGTGCTCAGAATATCTCCAATCTTATCGATGAGGTAAGAAAACTTATCGGAGATGCTGTCGGACAGGCCAACGCCAGTGCCGAGAGCATCCACCAGAACAGCGAACTTATCAGTGTTGCTGTGAATACCTTCGATCGTATCTATGCAAATATTCAGGAATCCAACGGACTTATCGAGGCCATGATTGAGGATGTAGGAAAGGTTGATGATGTTGCCACCAATGTAGCTGCTATTTCCGAAGAGCAGGCGGCCAGCGCGGATGAGATCCTTGCCACATCAGAGAACATGGTTGAAATGGCCAACAATATTACTAAGAGCAGTCAGGATGTTGCGGACAATTCCCAGGAGCTTGCGGGAACATCCAAGACTCTTACATCCTATGTTCAGAAGTTTAAGATTTGAGGAGGCCAAGATTATGAAGAATAGATCATTAAAAAGAGCTATCACCTGCATTCTTATATGTGTCATGCTTGGAGTATCTGCCGCCGGCTGCGGAAGCAGTGCCGGGGGAGGTTCAGGCGCTATTGACGGCTCCGGAGTAAAGGTTTTCTTTTCGACCATCACTCTTGATGACTTCAAAGAGCTGGTTATGAATTCGGTTATTGATGCCGGATCTAAGAGCGGTGTTACCGTTGATGTTGGAGAGCCCTGCGGATCTGTTGACGCTCAGGTTGCTCAGATTCGTGAAGCTGCCACCAAGGGGTATGACGCCATTATCTGTAACCCTGTTGATACTGAGACAGCCCTTCAGCTGGAAGTGGCAGCAGGTGACGTTCCGATCATCTTTACCAATTCGCAGCCGGATAAAGCCTATCTGGAAGCAGATAAATATATGTACGTAGGAAGTTATGAGAGAGATGCCGGATATTATCAGGCTGAATATGTATGGAATAAGCTGGGTAAGCCTTCACACCTTAATCTGGTTCTTTTCCAGGGTCAGCCCGGACACCCTGCCGCTATCGCAAGAACCAAGGCTATTAAGAGCTATTATAAGGCAAACGGCATAGATGTTAACTTCGTATTCAACGACACAGCTTACTGGGATACCCAGAAGGCCTGCGATGAGTTTAAGATTTTCTTAAAGACCGGACAGAGCTATGATGCTGTTATCTGTAATAACGATTCCATGGCCCTTGGCGTAGTTCAGGCCATGAACGAGCTTGGCATCGATCCGGCGGCAATCCCTGTTGTGGGCATCGACGCCACCGTTGACGGATGTAAGTCCATTCTTGAGGGTGGAATGCAGTTCACAGTATATCAGTCCGCTGTTGGTCAGGGTGCGTCTTGTATTGAGACCGCTATAGCCCTTACCAAGAAAGGGACAGCCAAGGATGTTCAGTATGTAACGGAGGACGGACTCTATGTATGGGTTCCGTTTGCACCGGTGGATAAGAGTAACGCAGCGAGCATAAATTGATATTATAATGAGCCATGCCGACAGACTCGAAACGGCTTCGCTGAATGATAGTACGCAAGATTCGAAATCTGCAGAGCAGATTTCTCATTTACGCGGCATTCGCCGAAAGAGATGAGCCATGCCGACAGACTCGAAACGGCTTCGCTGAATGATAGTATGCAAGATTCGAAATCTGCAGAGCAGATTTCTCATTTACGCGGCATTCGCCGCATAAATTAAAAGGAATAGAAATAGTCCCTCAGATAAGCAAGCTTATCCCGGCCCTATTTCTATTCCTTTTATCTTGCGTGGCTCATTTTAACACGAAAAAAAGTACCATCCCCACAGGATGTACCTGCGAAAACAGTACTCGGCGTGCACCGCCAGGGTCTCGAACCCTGGACAACCTGATTAAGAGTCAGGTGCTCTACCAACTGAGCTAGCGGTGCTTTTATTTGAAGTCGTGTTCTTAACGACAAGTGATATCTTACTACGCTGGGAGATTAATTGCAAGCACTTTTTTAAAATTTTTTATATTTTTTTGAAATGTCTTTTGCCGGGAGGCTGAAAGCCAGTGTTTATGCGGCATTGGGGCGAACAAAAAAGTAGCAGAAAGTGGTGAGAAAATAACAAAATACGGGAAGAAACCATCTCTGACTACATGTTATCATCTGTAAAATAAATGAACAGGCACCTCATTATTCAATATGAGGGCCTCAGACTATAAATAAGGATGAGAATATATGGATATTTCACACAGACAGTTTACTAAACAGATCCTGTTTAAGGATGCCAATGGCAATCCCATTGCAAACAAGCCCATACATGTTGAGCAGACAAATCACAGCTTCCTGTTCGGTTGCGGGGCCTTTGATTTTATTCCCTATGTGATGAAGCAGGAGGATAAGTACAAAAAGCTCACCGATAAGTGGCTTGACGTATTTAACTACGGCACTCTTCCTTTTTACTGGGGCAATTACGAGAAAGAGGAAGGAAAGCCTCAGAAGGACCTTCTTATGAAGACAGCCAAATATCTGCAGGAGAGAAACGTCAGGGTCAAGGGCCATCCCCTCTGCTGGCATACGGTTTGCGCGGACTGGCTCATGAAATATGACAACGAGACCATCCTTAAGAAACAGCTTGAGAGAATAGACCGGGAAGTCACAGGCTTTGCCGGAGTCATCGATATGTGGGATGTCATCAACGAAGTTGTGATCATGCCTATATTCGATAAATACGACAACGCCATCACCAGGATCTGCAAGGAGAAGGGGCGCGTTGGCCTTATAAAGGAAGTCTTCGCAAAGGCCCATAAGTGCAATCCGGAGGCAACACTGCTCCTTAATGATTTCAATATAAGCATCAATTATGAGATCCTCATAGACGGATGCCTCAATGCAGGAGTCCCAATAAGTGCCATCGGCATCCAGTCCCACCAGCACCAGGGCTACTGGGGAAAGGACAAGCTTGAGGAAGTGCTTGAAAGGTTCGAGAGCTTCGGTCTTCCTATTCACTTCACCGAGAACACCCTTATTTCCGGGGAGATCATGCCGGCTCATATCGTGGATCTTAATGACTGGCAGGTGGATGAGTGGCCCACAACCCCGGAAGGGGAAGAACGTCAGGCAAAAGAGATTGAGGAGATGTATCGAATTCTCTTTTCCCACCCTCTTGTTGAAGCCATCACGACCTGGGACTTCACGGACGGAGCATGGCTCAAGGCACCAAGCGGCTTTATCAGAGAGGACGGCACGACAAAGCCTTCCTATAAGATGCTTAAGGACCTTGTAAAAGGCGAGTGGTGGACGAATACTACAGTCACCACAGACGAAGCGGGCCGTGCTACTGTATGCGGCTTTAAGGGCGATTATAAGCTCAGCCAGGGTGATTTAAGAGCGAAAGAGGCCCTTACAGATAACTGTGAGGTGGTTGTCACACTGAAGTAAAAAATGCCCGGAAATACAGATAAATAACCAGGAAGACCTCCTGTTGTTTCGTTAACGGTAAAGTGATATGTTAGTTGTGTAGTTTGGTTAACGATATAACAGGGGGTTACCTTTTTGCCCGGAAATATCGGCTTCGAATAAAAATACAATTCCTGTTCTTATAAAGCCTTGATTTTGATTCGCAAATAACGCAAAATTAAGGGAAAAACCGTACCGAGGAAATTGAAATGATATTTGATACCCATGCTCATTATGACGACGAGGCTTTTGATGAGGACAGAAAAGAGCTGCTATCCTCCATGAAGGCCTCCGGAATCGATCATATAGTTAATATCGGTGCCAATATGGCATCTTCAAGGAGCAGTCTTCAGCTGGCTCATGAATATGACTTCATCTATGCAGCCGTAGGTGTTCACCCAAGCGATACTGAGGAGCTTGATGATGGAAAAATCGAGGAACTAAGGAGCTTAAGCCGCGACGAAAGATGCGTTGCCATCGGCGAGATCGGTCTTGACTACTACTGGCCGGAGCCTGACAGGGATCTTCAGAAAGTGTGGTTTAGAAAGCAGATCGCCCTGGCTAAAGAGGAGAAACTTCCTGTCGTGATCCATTCACGGGATGCGGCTGCGGACACGCTGAACATCCTAAAGGAGGAGAACGCTGGCGTAAACGGAGGCGTGGTGCACTGTTTTTCCTACTCTCCGGAAGTGGCAAAGCAATGTGTCGATATGGGCCTCTACATCGGGGTCGGCGGAGTCATCACCTTTAAGAACGGGCGGAAGCTCAAGGAGACCGTTGATATCCTCCCCCTTGATAATATAATCATCGAGACCGACTGCCCGTATCTTGCGCCGACACCTCACAGGGGAGAGAGGAACTGCTCTTTTTATCTGCCTCTTGTTGTGGAGACCATAGCAGAGATCAAAGGCGTAAGCGGTGAAGAGGTCATCAGGATCACCGAAGAAAATGCAAAAAAAATGTACAGACTATAAAGCTTGTCGGATAATATTGATATACGCAAAAACAGTAATTTATAATTATTTGAGATAGGAACGGATTATGGCATATCTAGGTAACAGCGCCCGGACAAAAGAAATATTGAATAAGTACAACATGAGCGCCAAGAAGAAATTCGGACAGAACTTCCTTATAGACAGCGGCGTTCTTGAGAACATAGTTGAGGCAGCGGGAGTAACAAAAGAGGACTGCGTATTGGAGATAGGTCCGGGAATCGGAACCCTTACCCAGTACCTGGCGGAGGCAGCAGGAAGAGTAGTTGCCGTGGAGATAGATAATACCCTTATGCCGGTTCTTTCCGATACTCTTTCGGAGTATGACAACGTCACCATTATCAATGATGATGTTCTTAAGGTAGACATTCAGGCTGTTGCAAAGGAACATAACGCGGGAAAACCCATGAAGGTTGTGGCCAATCTTCCTTATTACATTACAACGCCTATCATTATGAAGCTCTTTGAGAGCGGAGCTCCCATCGAGAGCATCACAGTAATGGTACAGAAGGAAGTTGCGGACAGAATGACGGAAGGTCCGGGAAGCAAGGACTACGGCTCATTATCTTTGGCGGTGGGGTATTATGCAAAGCCCGAATCCGTATGTGATGTACCGCCAAGCTCTTTTATCCCTCAACCCAATGTAGGTTCGGCGGTTGTGAAGCTCACCAGGTATGACAGACCCAAGGTGGAAGTTTCGGATGAGAAATTCATGTTCGAGATCATCAGGACCTCTTTTAACCAAAGAAGAAAAACCCTGTCCAATTCACTGTCAAACAACCCTGCCATCGGGGTTTCCAGGCAGCAGGTACAGGATGCGCTCACAAAAATGGGGATTAATGACAAGGCAAGAGGCGAAACGCTAAGTCTTGAGCAGTTTGCAGCGCTGTCAGATATTTTACAAAGAACTGGCGCTATGTTAAACTAACTACTAGATATAGTAGCAGTAGCACCAAAGGGGTGGATATTTTGGATAAAGTTGAGTACAGGATCAGAGCGGATGAAATCAAGGCTCTGATTGGGGAAGGCAGGTATGCCGAGGCAGTCAAGATCGCCGATACCATTGACTGGAAGCGCGTTAAGAGCGTCCAGATGCTGTGTACCATCAGTGATCTTTATAAGATAAACAGACGCTATACGGAGAGCCGTGATGTTCTTCTTATGGCTTATGACAGGCACCCTACAGGGAGGCTTATTGTTTATTCCCTCTGCGAGCTGGCCATTAAGATGGGCGAGATCGTTCAGGCAGTGGAGTATTACAAGGAATTTGTGAGGATAGCCCCCAGGGACACCGGAAGATATATACTTCAGTACAAGCTTTATGAAGCTCAGGAAGTAAGCCTCGAGGAGAGGATTGCAGTCCTTGAGGAGTTCAAGAAGCACGATTACCGTGAGAAATGGGCTTATGAACTGGCGTATCTTTACCACAGGGTAGGACTTACCACCGAGTGCGTTGAGGAATGTGACGAGATGTTCCTCTGGTTCGGCGAGGGCAGATTTGTCATGAAGGCCCTTGAGCTGAAGGCTCTTCATGAGCCTCTTTCATCGGAGCAGCAGGATCGCTATGTAAGATACAAGCAGGCTCACGGCGGCGTTGTGGATGCCACCATCATGTCCGATAAGGATGAGGTCGGCAATGATGAGACCAGGACTGTAGAGATCAAGCAGCCCACCAAAGAGATCCCGCCGGTGACCGACGAAGTTATCGAGGCCTACAACAGAGGAGAGATCCCGCCGGAAGAGGACCTTGGAGAAACCAGAGAGTTTGTTGCTTCAGAGTATCGCAATGATCAGATGCCACAGGAGCAGCCCATAGAGGAGCAGCTTCCGCCCGATCAGATGCCTCAGGAAACCGCAGGGGAAGCGCCTGCAGCCGAGGAAGTACCGGAAGAGGCACCGGCAGAGGAACCCGTAAGGAGAGACCCTTACGAGATTGTTTATCCTCCTATCAGCGAGATAAAAGAGCCTTCATTTGACGTCAGCTCTTTTAACACAACAAACCTTCAGGAAGCACTGGCGGAAGGCCTTCGCGAGGTCATAGCAAGCGAAGAGGCGGACACCAAAGCATTTGAGCCCGTTAAAGAAGAACCTGCCCAGGGCACGGTTCAGCCTATAACCGAGGAGATCTTTGAAGAGGATATTCCGGAGGAAGAGCTTCCAAAAGAAGAACTCCCGAAGGAAGAGTTCCCGGAAGAAGAAATTCAGGAAGAGGAGCCCAAGGAGAGCATAGAGCAGGAGCCGGTTCAGGCCACACTTCCATTTGCTCAGCCTTCACCTGCAGCCTACGCTGCACAGCCTCTTGAAGAGGAGAAGCCCGGCGCTGTCATTCACCCCAACGCCAGCTATCAGATGCACAATCACTTCGAGAGCATGCTGTCTCAGGAGTATGACGGTCAGATCAGTATGGCCGTAGAGCCCGAGCCTGCTGTCGAGAAGCAGATCACAGGCCAGATCAGTATTGCCGAGTACATGGCAAACTGGGAGCAGTTCAAGAAGGAACAGCAGCAGAAGCAGTTTGAGAGGATCAAACAGAGAGTTTCCGATGAAACCGGAGACATGTTTGCCGAATACGATGAGAAGACCAAGGCAGGTCTCCAGGAAAAGATAGAGAAGGCCATCAACGAGGCCATTAAAAAGGAGCGTCACGAGAAAGCTTCCGGAAGAGGCGACTGGTCTGTTAAGCAGGAAGACGTCATCAATGCGGCAGTTGACGACGTGATGGACAAAGAAGGCCTTTCCCCTACAGAGAGTTACGAGGACGAGCCTGAGGTTCCCGAAGAAGAGCTTACATACAATGAGCCGGAAACAGAGACGGAAGAGAGCGAAGCACCGCAGAGTCTTGGCGATTTCCGCGAGATCACGGATCCTGCCTACAGCATAAGCGAAGAGGCCGGAGAGCAGGCACGCGGCGCCGCCTCCTCGGAAGATGTTGCTTACAGCACAGCTATCGAGGATGAGGAGACCACTATAGAAGCCGGCGAAGCAGAAGATGACGAAGACCTTGAGCCTGTAAGCGCCGAGGCGATGACAGCCAAGATCCCGCTGGAAGAAGCTGCTGCAGCCATGGCCGCCCAGGCAGAGCAGAAGTCTGCCGCTGCATCCCAGACAGAAGTTAAACCTGCGGAGCAGTCTCAAAAGTCTGAAGCAAAGACTGAGACTCAGAGTGAGCCTGAGGAAGAGTCAAAACCTGAGGATAAGGCAGAGGCGAAGCCTGAGACCAAAACCGAGGACAAGAAAAAGCACCATATCGGAAACAGAGAGCTGGAGGAGCGCGTTCGCACCATGACTCCCGAGGAGAAAGAGCTCTTTGGACCGTATATCCATCATAAGAAGTCCAGAAGACAGATCATCAATGCCATCGACAACATGAGCATGGATGCCTTCTCGGGCAATGCCATCGTAACAGGTGAGGAAGGCGCAGGAACCGTCAACCTGGCTAAGGGTCTTATCAAGGCCATGCAGGTTTCCGATTCCAACTTCAGCGGCAAGGTTGCCAAGATCACTGCCAACACTCTGAACAAGAAGAGCACAGCCGGCATTTTCGAGAAGCTGGCCAACGGAGCCCTGATCATTCAGCGGGCAGCAGACCTGGAGCCTGAGACCGTGAGCGAACTTCTTAAGATCCTCCAGGAGGAGAACAAAGGCCTTGTCATAGTAATGGAAGACACCAAGGAAGATATGGACAGATTCCTGGACAAGAACCCGTCCCTTAAGCAGAGTTTCAACGTAAGGGTAGATATAGAGGCGCTGGATGACGATTCTCTTGTGGCTTATGCAAGACAGTATGCCCTGGAGAGAGAATATGCCATCGACAATCTTGGTATCCTGGCCCTTCATACCAGGATCTCCGAGAGACAGACTCTGGACCACGACGTTACAGTATCTGAGGTAAAAGATATTGTGGATGATGCCATCTATTACGCTGAAAAAAAAAGCGTAGGACATCTGGTTGATGTTTTGGTCAACAAAAGATACGATGAAAATGATATGATTATTCTTAGAGAAAAAGATTTCATGCATGACTAACTACTAACTTAAGGGGGCATCATGACTAAAAAGGTATTTATTTCTGAGGATGACGAGTATTTATTCGGTCAGGGAACTCATTACGACATTTATGAGAAACTGGGTGCGCATCCCTCTGAAGAGAAGGGCAAAAAAGGCTACTTCTTTGCAGTTTGGGCACCCAATGCGGCAGAAGTTCACGTAGTAGGAGACTTCAACGGCTGGGATCAGTATGCACATCCCATGACAAGATCCAAGACAGGTAATATCTGGACATGCTTTATTCCCGGTGTGGGGATCGGAGAGCTGTACAAGTATCTCATCACCGCCCAGGACGGACGCAAACTCTTTAAGGCAGATCCTTATGCCAACTATGCCGAGCTCAGACCCGGCAATGCATCAAGGACCACTGATCTTTCGGGATTCAAATGGTCTGACCAGAAATGGTATGACAGCATCAAGGGCAAGGACATGAACCGCATGCCCATCGCCATTTACGAGTGCCACATCGGTTCCTGGATGAAACATCCCGACGGAACCGAGGACGGATTCTACACCTACAGGCAGTTTGCCGACAGGATCGTTGAATATCTCAAGGAGATGAAGTACACCCATGTGGAGCTCATCGGTATCGCTGAGCATCCCTTTGACGGATCCTGGGGATATCAGGTAACAGGCTACTATGCACCCACCTCAAGATACGGCGAGCCTACAGACTTTATGTATCTTATAAATCAGCTTCACAAGCACGGCATCGGAGTTATCCTTGACTGGGTACCCGCTCACTTCTGTCCCGATGAGTTCGGACTTTCCTGCTTTGACGGAACCTGTATCTATGAGCATCCGGACCCAAGGAAGGGAGAGCATCCCGACTGGGGTACCAAGATCTTCAACCTTGAAAAGCCCGAGGTCAAGAATTTCCTTATTGCCAATGCTCTGTACTGGATCCGCAAGTTCCATGTGGACGGTCTGAGAGTAGATGCCGTTGCTTCCATGCTCTATCTTGACTACGGCAAGAAGGACGGACAGTGGGTTGCCAACAAGTACGGCGGCAACGAGAATCTGGAAGCCATCGAGTTCTTCAAGCACTTTAACAGTGTTATAAGGGGAACCTATCCCGAGGTTCTCACCATCGCTGAAGAGTCCACAGCCTGGCCCAAGGTTACAGCTCCTCCGGAGGAGGACGGACTTGGTTTCGCTTTCAAGTGGAACATGGGCTGGATGCATGATTTCTGCGAATATATGAAGCTGGATCCCTACTTCAGACAGGGTGCACATTACATGATGACCTTCGCCATGAGCTACAACAGCTCCGAGAATTACATTCTCCCGCTGTCCCATGACGAGGTAGTGCATCTTAAGTGCTCCATGGTGGAGAAGATGCCCGGCTACAAGGTAGATAAATACGCTAATCTTCGCGTAGGCTATACATATATGTTTGGTCACTCCGGCAAGAAGCTTCTGTTCATGGGACAGGACTTCGGTCAGGAGAGGGAGTGGAGTGAGAAGAGAGAGCTTGACTGGTTCCTTCTCGAGGATCCTCTCAACAGGGGAATGAAGGACTATGTAGGCAAACTCCTTGAACTCTACAGGAAATATCCCGCACTTTATGAAGTGGACAACGACTGGGGCGGCTTCGAGTGGATCAACGCCGATGACAAGGAGCGCAGCACCTATAGCTTCTATAGAAGAGCCGCTAACGGCAAGGACAACATCCTGTTTGTCCTCAATATGACTCCCATGGAGCGCAAAGGCTTCCAGGTTGGCGTACCATTTGCAGGTACCTATACTCATATCCTGGACAGCGCCGAGGAGAAGTTCGGCGGAATGGGAAGCAGTGTTCCCGACAAGATCAAGGCAGTCAAGGGACTTTGCGACTACAAGGATTACAGCATTACCTTTGATCTTCCTCCTTACGGAGCAGAGGTTTTCGTATTCCAGACTCCAAAATCAACTAAATCTAAAGAAAAATAAAAGACAGGCCGAAATAGAAGGTGATGGACAATGTTCCATCACCTTTTTGTGTGCAGTATCGAGTAGGAGTCAGCCTTCTCGATACTGCACAAGAAGGAAAAGATGCGATTTGACGTTGATTATAAATGAGGAGCAGAATGAACATTAGCTTTCAGACCATTACAGGTCAAAAGACCCAGAACGAACCGATTCTTTCAGGCATGGATGCGGACGGAAGGATAGTGTCAGGACCCTCAAAAACGGATTTTTCAGGAAGAGAAGGATACGCGGTAAACCTTGATGGAAGCGGCTTTTCCAGCGACGTATACGGTAAGCACGCAAGAAGCGCGGAAGATATCTCAAAGATGGCTCAGGATACGGATGTCCTGACCAGACATAACTACATGGCTCTTTTATCAAACACCATGTCCCCGGAGGATTTTGCCAAAGCCGCCGAGGATGGTTTTGATATCAAAAATACGGACAGTAAGGAGACTGTCACCATCGTGGACAAGATCAAGAGTGTACTTCTTGAGTCCGGCGTGGAGATCGTCGGTTACAATGATGACTTAAGTCTTGAAAAGCTCTCTAAGATCACTGGAAGCGAGGGCTTTGCCAGGTCCATTCAGAAAAGCTTTAAAGAGAATGACATCCCTCTTACATCAGAAAATGTAAAGGCAGCAAAACAGGCCTATGAGCAGATAGAGGAGCTCTCCGGGCTTGATGACAGCGCTGTCAAGTTTATGGTGCTCAATAATATGAGACCCACCATAGAGAATATTTACTTTGCCTCCCACAGCACCAACGGCCAGAACGTAGCTGAGCGGGGCTTCTATGCCGAGGGCGGATACTACGCCCAGAAGGCCGACAATATCCACTGGGAGCAGCTTGCGCCCCAGATGGAAAAGGTGATCGGCGAAGCAGGAATGGACCCCAAGGATGCGGCAAATTTGGAGAACGCCAAGTGGATGGTTTCACAGGGAATCCCCCTTACACCGGAGAACCTTATTTCCCTGGATACCATAAAAGAAGTTGGATTCCCCATTTCCGCAGACATGGCAGCAGATGCAACAGCCTCAGCCATTGCAGACGGGAAAAGAGCTGTTGAAGGAGATCTTTCCGATCCGGCCTCCAACCTTGTGAAAGCAGCCAGATACCTGGAGGACGTAAAGGGCATCACCGATGAGAACTTAAAGGATACCATTGCTGAGGGAAGAATGCTCAATATAAGAAATCTCACCTCCGCATATCATATGGCGGCAGAGCCTGTTCCGGAGAGCGACAACAGGCTGGTTACTGCAAGGTTGCAGCTTGAGGAAGTACGTCTTCAGATGACGGTGGAAGCCAACAAGCAGCTCCTTGACAGCGGCTTCTCCATCGATACCGCACCCATGGAGGATCTTATCGAGAGACTTAAGACAACCCTGGGTTATCTGGGAGATGAGGCTGCGGGAAAGAGCGTTGATGAGATCACAAAAGTTACCCCGGCCAATTCCTCTGTCATTGCAAGGATGACCATGTCCAGGGTCAGCATCATCAAGGAAGGTCCTGCGGATGTAGTTGGAAAGCTTGCGGGAAGCTTTGAGAGCACAAGCCTCCTTAAGATAAGCCGGGTTTCTGAAGAGATGACGATGCGCTTTAAGCAGGCGGGCGAAGGCTATGAGAAGCTCATGACCGCTCCCAGAGCCGATCTTGGAGACAGCATAACAAAGGCCTTCAGAAATGTAGACGATATCTTAAAGGATCTGGGAAAAGAGCTGTCGGATGAAAACAGACGTACCGTAAGGATCCTGGGCTACAACAGGATGGAAGTAAGCGAAGAGAACTTCGAAAAGGTAAGAGCTTTTGATGTAAAGCTACAGACTACTGTCGACAGACTCAAACCCGGAGCTGTTCTTGATCTTATAAGAGAAGGAAAAAATCCTCTTTCCATGACCATAGAGGAATTGTCCCAGAGCCTCGACCATGGAAGCGATTCAAAAGACAGAGAAAGCAGTAAGGACAATGAGAAATACTCAAGGTTCCTGTTTAAGCTTGAGAAGAAGGGTGACATCAGCAAGGAGGAGAAGGCATCCTTTATAGGAATATACAGGCTCTTCCATACTCTTAAGGTCACCGACTATCAGGCAATCGGCTCTCTTCTTAAGACGGGAAGAGAGATGACCGTGGGAAATCTTCTTGATGCCACAAGAACTCAGAAGACATCAAGACGGGGTATGGACTACACCGTGGATGACGAGTTTGGCGGACTTGGAACAAAGACTGATTCTGCAAGCAGTATTGATGCTCAGATAAATACCGCCTTTACCTATTACAGAGCAAAAGCCCAGGTGGTTTATGAGAATCTTGAACCTGAAAAGCTCCAGGCAGTAAGGCCGGATGAGCAGACTCTTTTGCCCGTGCTTGCTGATGAACTGGCAGGAGCCGATGAGGATAAGGAGCTTAGCAGGCAGTATCTTAAGCAGCAGCTTCAGACCATAAGGCAGACCGCCTCTCTGAAGGCTGCGGAGCCGGCCCTGGATGAAATGAAGGCAGCGGATATACAGGTTACCTACAATAATCTGGAGGCCATGATCGAGAACAGAAGGGACCGCAGAAACGGCCATATCTGGGAGAAGGCAGGCACAAGACAGGAGCAGAAAGAACTAATCGATAAAATGGATCAGGATAATTATGAAGAAACTTACGTTAAGATTCTGGAAGATTTTTCCGATAAACTATCTGAAGAGATAATGACGGGCGATGACAACTACATCGACGTAAGGGCCATCTCACTGATGCAGAAGCAGCTCTCGGTAATGGGAGGCGGCGCAGAAAGAGGAAGTTTCGATCTTCCGGTGGAGATTGAAGGCCAGGTTATTTCAATGCATGTCACCTTAAATACTGAGGTGGCTACAGGTTCAAGGATGGACGCCAGTGTTCAGACGGATGAGTACGGACTCCTTACCGCAAGTCTCTACATTGAGAAGCAGGTAATTAGAGGAATGCTCACCACTTCCAACGGAAAGAGTCCGGAGGTTGCTGAATATCTGGAAGATGTAAGAAACAGAATGTGTGCGGGCCTTGAGGGCAGCATAAAGGAAGCGGGCACAGACCGGGATAATATAGCAATCCTTTACCACACACAGTCATTACCTGCCCACGCAGGTGGAATGATTACAGATGCCACGGAAGGCAACAATGAAAAGACACAGACAAGAACACTTCTGACAATGGCAAAGGCTTTTATCGAAGCCCTGTAAATTCACCATGTGAAGAAATGAGGTAGGAATGAAGGTTAATTACAACGTATCCGCAATGATAGCAAACAACGCACTTCAGAGAAATGACACGCTTCTTTCAGAGTCACTGGAGCGCTTATCCAGTGGTCTTAAGATTGCAAACGCCAAGGACAATCCCTCCGGCCTTGCAATGTCCAGAAGAATGAATTCCCAGATCGAAGGACTGGGAGTTGCCAACGACTCTTCCAATGACGCCATTTCAATAGTTCAGATAGCAGACGGATCCCTTTCCGAGATCCATGCTGTGCTTCAGAGAATGAGCGAGCTTTCTATCCAGGCCAGCAACGGAACACTGGAAGACAGCGACAGAGAGGCCATTCAGGCTGAGGTTACTCTTCTTAAGGAAGAGCTTGAGAGAATGGCAAATACTACCGAGTTCAACGGACAATGCATACTTGATGGCTCTTTTGACCTTAAGGGCTATGCTACGGTTGGGAGCGACCCCGACTCAGCGATCACAGACCCCAAGATGCAGCTTCTTAGCTACTCCGACAATATCGAAGCCGGCAAATACACCATCACAGGTATCGATGTGGACTACCTCCACGTAACAGGAAGCACCGGCGTTGACAAGCAGGCCATCTTCTTCAGAAACGGGTCCGAGAACAAGATAAAGATCTATCGCGACGGCGTAGAGTACATGCCCACAGGCATCGCCACCATAAACGAGGATGTTCTTACGATTGCCGACAACAGCGGCAGAGAGATCAGGCTCCAGATCGACGAGCTTTTCAATGACACTGTGAACCTTGAGCTTACAGGCAAGGGTGCCATGACCATGCAGGTTGGCGCCAACGAGGGACAGGTCATGGACATCAGGATCCCCAAGGTAAATCTTCACGCCCTCGGACTTTACAACCTTGACCTTGCCAATGTGGACGGCGCAAGGCAGGGAATCGAGAGCATTAAGAATGCCATTACCGCCATCAGCGGCATCAGAAGCAGACTCGGTGCTTATCAGAACAGACTTGAGCACACCGTGAGCAACCTGGACATCACCGTAGAGAACATGACCAGTGCTTACTCCAGGATCATGGACGTAGATATGGCTGAGGAGATGACCACCTACTCAACACAGCAGGTGCTCTCCCAGGCGGGCACTTCAATGATGGCTCAGGCCAACGAGAGGCCTTCACAGGTTCTCCAGCTTCTGCAGTAATCATCTCTTTACCGGAGGATCAGCCCATGACACAGGAAAAGAAACAGGAATATACCCTCAGGATAACCCAGGCCAACAAAACACAGATGATCACCATCATTTATGAAATGGTCATGGACTATCTTGATGACACAATAGATGCCCTTGCTATAGGGAAAAGAGCTGACGCAGACCGCAGCATCGGATACGCCCAGAACTGCATCGACGAGCTCCTTCGCTCTCTGGATATGAGATATGAGCTGGCCAAGAACCTGCACAAGATCTACATTTTCTCCAAGAGAGAGCTTCTGGTGGCAGGTGCCAAAGGCAGCATCCACAGAGTGTGGAAGGTTCTTCAGAACTTCAGACAGCTTCACAGCGCATATCTTGAGCTGGAGAAGGCAGACGAGAGCGCAAAGCTCATGGGAAATACCCAGACCGTCATCGCCGGACTTACCTACGGAAGATTTTGCCTGAACGAGGATGTTACTGCGGTTTCCATGAACAGGGGACTGATGGCTTAAGAAAATCTTAAGATATTAATTTTTGGCGGCATAAATTATTAATATGGAACACAAATGAACGACTTTGCGATAGCGGGGCGGAGACCATGAAGTAATTCAAGGTCCTCGGGCCCCGCTATTTTTGTGGGTTTGCCGGGAATTGCCCGGGAGATTATGAAGCAAAAACAAATTCTTAAGATTTGACCGCCGGGCCGGTTTTCAGAGGGGTTTACAAAGTTTGGGGACGGTGATAAATTCTTTTCCACGAGCTCGAAAAACAAAAAAGGAGATGTGTTTTTTCGAAAAGAATGAAGAAAAAATATTTTGCGGTCTGTGACAGTAATGAGAAGTATTGCCAAAGACTTACAGAGTACTTAAGGGACAATCTGGAGTTTTCCTTTGACTATGTCTCTTTTACCGATGCTAAGATCATGGATGAGTTCTTTGACAGAAGAGATCCTAGTCTTGTTATTATCTCGGAGGAGTGTCTTAAGCAGCTGGAAGAGCTGGGAAGCATCGACAAATACCAAAATACCATTGTCCTTGACGAGGAGATGGTTACGGAAGACCCGGAGAGGCTGGGCATTATCCTCGATATCAGTAATAATCAGGGGCGCCTTGGGAAATATCTTCCCGCTAAGGAGATCATGGATTCCGTTATCTGGTACTGCGCGGAATATCCGGAGCAGTTCAGGGATATCGGCTTAAAGCCGGGAACCGGAAAGAGTATAGTACATGGATTCTATACTCCCCTTTCAAGGTCCGGTCAGACCACTCTGGCACGAAAGGTTGCTGAGGGCTTTGCCCGGGAGAGAAGGACGGTCCTTATCTGCCTTGACGCTTATTCGCCTCTTAACAAAATGTTCGGGGAAGACCCCGAGCTTGATATCACAGATCTTTTATACTTCGATGATCTGAATCCCGGGAAATTCGCCCTTAATCTTGAGAGGGTAAAAAAGTCTGTTAATTCCCTGGATATCATTCCCCCACCCAAAACCATGAAGCAGTGCCGAGAGATCAGTTACCTGCAGCTGATGAAGCTGATAGAGCACCTGTCTGAAAACTGCGGCTACAGAAACATTGTCATAGACCTTAAGGATTACTCGGATGATCTAAACGACATCCTTCGCTCCTGTGACAAGGTGTATACCATCACAAGGCTCAATGACGATGATGAATACCGCATGGAGAGATACAAAAAGATTCTTTTGGAAAACGGCTATGAGGATGTGCTGAACAAGACATTAAAGTGCTGCGTTCCCCACATCAAAAACAGCGAGTTCTATGATATGTGCGTAAGAAGCCTTGTGATGGGGGAGGAAGTTCTTGATCCCTGGTTTGGCAGATGACATGGAAAGCTTAAGAAAAACCATCAAAGACAGGGTTCTGGGATCCATTGATTTTTACAGGGACATAAGCGACGTGGAGATGTATGAACTCATCGACAGGGAGATGGCGCAGCTGCTGCGCTACAAAGCCCTCACCATTGAGCAGAAAAAGACCCTTAGAAGAGAAGTTTTTGATTCCATAAGAAAGCTGGATGTTCTTCAGAAACTCCTTGATGATCCGACGATTACGGAGATCATGGTAAACGGCACCGACAACATCTTTATCGAAAAGGACGGCGCCATAAAAAAATCCGAGCTTAAATTTGACTCTGAAGAAAAGCTTGAGGACGTGGTCCAGCAGATTGTCTCCTCCTGCAACAGAGTGGTAAATGAAGCTTCGCCAATCGTGGATGCAAGACTTGGGGGAAGCGGGAACAGCCGTGTAAATGTAGTGCTGCCCCCGGCATCTTTGTCGGGCCCGGTGCTCACGATCCGAAGGTTCCCCGAAAACCCCATAGATATGGACAGGCTCCTGGAGTTTGGATCCATATCGGAAGAATTAAAAAACTACATCGCCGTCCTGATCAGGGCCGGCTACAACATCTTCATTTCCGGTGGCACCGGTTCAGGTAAGACCACCTTTCTCAATGCTCTTTCGGATTTTATCCCCAAGGACCTCAGGGTCATAAGTATTGAAGATAACGCGGAGCTTCAGATAAGAGGAGTTCCCAATCTTGTAAGACTTGAAGCAAGAAACGCAAACGTGGAGGGCTGCAGGCCCATAACCATAAGAGACCTCATAAAATCATCCCTTCGAATGAGACCGGACTGGATCATTGTTGGAGAGGTCAGAGGAAACGAGTGCGTCGATATGCTCCAGGCCATGAATACCGGACATATGGCCATGTCCACAGGACACGCTAACAGTGCGGAGGATATGCTCTCAAGAATAGAGACCATGGTGCTTATGGGAATTGAGATCCCTCTGCCGGCGGTGCGGGGCCAGATTGCCTCGGGCATAGATATCGTGATCCATTTAGGCAGACTCCGGGACAGGTCAAGAAAAGTCCTTGAAGTATGTGAGCTGGAAAAAGAGATAGATCCAAAAACCGGAAGGATAGTGGTGAACCCGCTGTTTAAGTATGAAGAAACAGGAACAGAGGATGGAAGAATAAAAGGAGAATGGAGGAAAGTCGGTGAACTTAAAGGCATTGAAAAGCTTGTGGCAGCAGGCCTTGAGCTGCCGCCCTGCTCTTAGTGACTGGCCCATATTCCTGCAGGGGGCTGTGATAGCTCTTTTGTTCGGAAGGCTGTTCTATGATTCATGGCTGGCGGTGATGATTCTTTTGCCCCTGATACTGCCCTGGTTTGTCCATGAAAAGACGCTGCAAAATCAGCGGAACAGAAGGCTTATGGGTATACAGTTCAGGGACGCCATCGGAAGCGTCTTAACTTCCATGAAGGCCGGGTATTCCGTGGAGAATGCTTTCATCGCAGCTTACCACGACATGGCTCTTCTGTATGGAAAAAGCAGCCTTATCTGCAATGCCCTTGCCGGGATCAGGAAAGGCCTTTCCAACAATATTCCCATTGAGAAGCTGTTGCATGCTGTGGGAAAAAAGTCGGGAAACCGGGACATCCTGGACTTTGCGGAGGTTTTTACGGTGGCAAAAAGAGGCGGCGGAAATATGACGGAGATTATAGGAAGGACCATAGCTGTCATCTCAAGGAAAATGGATGTTGAAAAAGAGATCGATGTGCTGATCAGCGCAAAGCGGATGGAGGCCGGGATCATGAACCTTGTGCCCTTCTTCATAATTCTCTACATCAGCATCACAAGTAAAGGTTTCTTTGAGCCTCTCTACCACAATCTTCCGGGGATCATTTTAATGACAGTCTGTATAGGCCTTTATATAGGCGCATATCTGATGTCGGAAAGGATAGTGAACATAGATGTTTAAGCTTCAATATCTTTACGGGGTATTCCCACTTGTGATCTTCGTGCTCCTCTTTCTTTCGAGGGATCTTGAACTTCCTCCCGATATGGAGGAAACCGGCATCAGCAGGGCGTTCCTTAAGGTATCGCTGTTTTTATACCGCAGGCTTAAAGGGCGGATAAAAAGCGCTTCCTCTGAGAAGATCAGGGTGTATCTAAGGACTCTTGAACAGAGGAAGGATATGGAAAATGCGGAGACTGAGTATTTCATAAGAAAGATCGGCATAGTCCTTATCATGGCCTTTGCCGGAAACCTGCTGGCTCTGGCGGCAAGCCTCGGGGCGGGGAGTGTAAGTCACTTTGATGAAGAGGGGAGGATAAAAAGAGGCAGCTACGGAGAGGACGACTACGAGACAGTGCTTATTGCTACAGATGCGGCGGGAGAGCAGGTTGGCGAATTCGAGATGAAGGTTGGCACAAGGCTCTTTACAAAACAGGAGGCGGATGAGCTCTTTGAGAGGGCGGTGGCTGATCTGGAGAGCAGCATCCTCGGAGAAAATGAAAGTCTCGATAGTGTGTCCTGTGACATGGAGCTTGGGGAGGAGGTCGATGGCTATCCCTTCGATATCCGCTGGAAGGTGGATAACTACGAAGTGATGAGCCAGGAGGGGAAGCTTAAGGAGGAGAACATCCCGGAGGAGGGAGTGGTGGTGATGCTGACTGCCACATTTGGCTACGGGGAATACAGCTGGCAGCAGGTTCTTTACGCAAATGTCGTGCCAAAAGTTCTTACTCCCGGTGAGAAAGCGGTTAAAGAAATAAAGAGTCTTTTAAGTAAGGCAGACAAGGAAACAGGTACTGATGAATCAATACCGCTTCCCGGAAATTATGAGGGCCGGGACCTTACCTGGAGTGAGAAAAAGACCGACAACAGTCTGATCCTTTTGCTGCTGACTCTGACAGGTGCAGCTGCGTCCTATGTCTTAAAGGACAAGGAGCTAAAAAAATCAATGGAGGAGCGACACAAGCAGATGCTTGGTGACTATTCCCAGATGATCTCTTCCCTTGTCCTTTACATGGAGGCAGGAATGACCATGCGAAACATCTTCGGCAAGCTTTCCTCTTCCTATCTTCGGGAAAAGAAAAATGGAGGTCAAAAAAGGTTTCTCTATGAGGAAATCCTTATGACAAACAGGGAGCTGTCCGCCGGAACCTCGGAGCTTACCGCCTACGAGCACTTTGGCATCAGATGCGGAGGACAGCAGTACACGAGGCTTAGTACGCTCCTTACTCAGAATCTTAAAAAAGGAAACAGAGAACTTCTGACTCTTCTTAGAGAGGAGTCAAATAATGCCTTTCAGGCCAGGATGGACCGGGCAAGAAAGGCCGGAGAAGAAGCCGGAACAAAGCTTCTTCTGCCAATGATACTAATGCTGGTTATCGTGATGATCATAATCATGATACCTGCCTATTTAGCTTTTTAAACGGAGGAAAAGAAATATGATCAACAAATTAAAGATTTTTGGAAAAAAGGTAATGAATAAGATCAGGGATTTTAACCGGGAGGAGTCCGGAATGGGAACAGTGGAGGTGATCCTTATCATCGTTGTCCTCATCGGACTGGTAATCGTCTTTAAGGACCAGATCTCAGGCATTGTGGAAGATGTATTCAAGGCGATCAGACAAGATGTGCGCGTCATCACGAACTAAGGGATATCTAACCGTCTTTTTATCTCTGACCATAACACTGATCATGTCCCTTATCCTGGCTCTTTTTCAGGGAGCAAGGATTGGGGCTGTGAAGATGAAGACGGAGTGTGTTGCGGATATTGCCATGAATTCCGTGCTGGCGGAATACAACAGACAGCTCTATGAGCAGTACGGGCTTCTTATGGTGGATACCTCCTACGGGAGGGCCAATCCCTCCATTGTTAACGCGCAGGAGCACCTTCGGCATTATGTTCAGAAGAACTTTGACAGGAGCACCGCCGGGAGAATTACAAATGCGCAGACCATAACGTCTATGTACTGCGAGGATGTTAAGATCACCGGCAGCTCTTTTGCCACGGACAACGACTTTACTGTACTTGCGAGGCAGATCCTCGCCTATATGGGAGCTGACACTGTAGAAGGCCTTATGACCGACGTTCTCAATAATGCGGACATGGTCAAAGGAAACGCACTTGATACCACAGATGTGGAGGCCATGGCAGCGGCCAATCAGGAGGCCATAGACAGCGTAGAGCTTCCGACCATTATAAATGAAGATGGAGAGGAGGAGCAGATAACCCTGGGAAACCCGGCGGATGCGGTGAATTCACAAAAAGGCATCGGAGCCTTGAGTCTTGCTGTGAAAAATCCGGGGAGCATATCAACGGCACTGGTGGATGTGTCCGGCCTTCCCTCCCACAGAAAACTCAACAAAGGAACAGGGCTTCGGGACTTTGAGGATATCTCCGGGGCAGAGAAGCTTCTTATTGAGCAGTATTTCTATGAGAAGTGTTCAAGGTATGGTCAGGAACTGGATAAATCGCAGCTGAAGTATCAGCTGGAATACCTTATCTATGGACAGGGCAGTGATTACAAAAATCTTGAGAAGATGGCGGCAACTCTCCTTTTCTGGAGAGAAGCTTCCAATATGATTTATCTTTTCAACAATCAGACAAAATGCGCAGAGGCCGAGGCGGTGGCTGCAGTCCTTACTGCAGTGCTTATGGTGCCCGAGCTTTTGGATCTTGTGAAATATTCCATTCTCTTCGCCTGGACCTTTGCCGAGAGTGTTTCGGACCTTAACATTCTCTTTTCCGGAGGACGGGTTCCCATCCTTAAATCCGATGCCACCTGGCGGCTCAGCCTTGCAAATATGCTTAGCTTCAGAAGCTATCTGAGTGGCGGAGATCTCGGGGAGGGGCTTTATTACAAGGACTACCTTCGTATCAGACTTTTCTTTTCTCCCTTTGGGGAAAAACTGCAGCGAATGGGGGACGTGATCGAGATGGATGTGAGAAAAAGTGTCGGAAACAGGAACTTTAAACTGGATTACTGTCTTGATACCTTCTGCGCTGAAATAAGTGTAGCTACGACTTACGGGTACCACGTGAAGATAGAAAGGGTTTACGGATATGAGGAATAGAAGGGTTCAGGGCTCCATGACCCTTGAGGCATCGCTGGTGCTTCCTTTGTTCATCTTTTTCTTTGCTAACATCATGACACTTTTCGGGATAGCAAGGGCCCAGTCTGAGATTGAGGCGGCTCTTCACCAGACGGGGAATGAGATCTGCGAAAGAGCCTTTGACCTTAAGTTTGGAGAAGGGGTGCTTGGAGGGGACATAGATGGTGAGAGCACCGGAATCGACAGCCTTGCGGGAGCTGCGGGAGTGGCTTTTGCGGCATCAAAGGTCAGGGGCTACCTTGGAAAAGAGGAAGACAACGGCTGCATTTCCGGAGGAAGAAGCGGGATCAGCTTTTTGAATTCCCGGATACTGCTTGAGGGGGATATCGTCGATATTGTTGCGGATTATAAGGTCCGGCCCATCATTCCCATCATCGGATTTAGGGAATTTCCTGTTGAAGGCCGCTACTACGGCCACGCCTGGACAGGCTATGACTTAAGTGACGGATTTGTAAACGAAGAGATCGCTGAGGAGATGGTCTACATAACCGAGCACGGTGAAAAGTACCACCGGGACATAGACTGCAAGTACCTTCATGTCAGCGTAAGGAGTGTGGGCTTTGAGGAGGCAAAGAGCCTTCGAAACAATGACGGCAGCAGGTACAGACCCTGCGAGTACTGCGGAGAAAATGTTGCCGGAGGCAATGTGTTTATCACCGATTACGGCAACAGATACCACAGCCGGGTGGACTGTGCAGGGCTTAAAAGAAAGATCATAACAGTTCCCATCTCAGAGGTGGGAGGCCGCGGACCCTGCAGTGGCTGCGGATTTTAGGAGGATAAAAATGATATTTGGCATGATTGTATTATCTGTTCTTGGGATAATTTCCTTCAGGGACATAAAAGAGAAGGAGATCCCTGTGTGGCTCATTTTGTGCTGCGGGGCACTGTCTCTGGGGAGAGTGATATTTCTTTTGACCAAAGGGACACTTGAGCCCGCGGAACTGTTGATTTCTCTTGTTCCCGGAGCGCTGCTCCTTCTGGCGGGCTATGTCACAAGGGGAGGTGTTGGATACGGGGACGGGCTTCTTGCCCTTAGCATCGGCCCTGCGGTGGGAGCTGCCGCTCTTGCTACGGGCATGTGCATTGCGGTGATGGGAAGCGGCCTTTTTTCCGGAGTACTTCTGATATTAAGGAAGGCCGGACGAAAGACCAGGATCCCCTTCGTGCCCTTCATGGCTTTGGGAGTGGGGGTGATGCTCTTTGCGTAAGAGCGGCGGCTATATGACACTGGAGGCGGCATTGGTAGTCCCCATGGCCCTGTGCTCCATTGTGCTTCTTATCTATTTCGCATTCTTTTTATACGGAAAGTGCCTTCTGACACAGGATGCGTACATACTGGCCTTCAGATCCACAAAGCAGAATAACACCGGATGGGAAGATGACCCTGCGGTTTTTGTGGCAGAGCGGGCATCGGACATTTTAGGGAAAAAATACTTCGGCAATGATAAACCCGTTGTAAGCACCGCTGAAAGCGGAAAAACAGTAACGGTGACAGGCATGGCAAGGGCATGCCACCGGGCCATGGGACGATACTTTCTAAAGCCCCAAAGCGGATGGGACTACAAGGTCTTTATGAAGGCCACAAAAAGAGAACCTGCAAAACATATCAGAACATTTAAGAGATTAAAGGATATTGGGAAGGATTTAAGTGATGGATTATAAGTATTACAGAGATTTAAAGCATAACTACCTGGTGCTTGAAAGAGGCCCCGAGGATGAGGAGGACAACAGATATCAGTACAGGATGATGGAAGGCGGAAGGATAAAGGGGCTTGTGCCCTGCTCCGAGAGGAATATAAACGGGGGAAGGTTCCTTTATTATGAGATTGGATCCATGCAGCCCGTAAAGGACAGATTTGCTGTGGGGGGCATGAACTTGGAACAGCTGCGCCGGCTTCTGTCTGATGCTGCGGCGGTTTTAGAGGAGCTCTCCGAGTACCTTTTAGGTGAGGAGGGACTGGTTTTCAATGCCGAAAATGTCTACACAGACCTTGGCACCGGAGAATACAGGTTCATATACTGTCCCTTCTATGATGAACCCATGGATTTTCGCGGGTTCGCGGCGCAGCTTCTTGATCTTGTTGACCTTGGCGACGAGAGGGCTGCCGAACTTGCGTATCTTCTGTGCGAGAAGAGCGCATCTCCGGGAGCCTTCACGTTGGCTACCATAAAGGAGCTTCTGTCTGACAGCCCGGAAGCGGACGGCTATTGCAATGCAGCAAAAGAAACTGCAAAAACCGGCGAAAAAGTGGCTTTTGATGATTTTTCCGAAGATACCGAGGACTTTGGTGATACTGAGTATATGGATGAAGTTTATGATGAGCCTTCCTCCGGGGGCTTTAAAGGAACCGGAGCAGCCGGGCTTAAGCTTGCCGGCCAGAAGCTGGGCGGGCGCCTTCAGCTTCTCTTTTCACTGCTGTTTGCTGCGGTGGTGGCAGCCATGATGTACATAAGGCTCAACTACATCCTCACAAAGGAGGAGAATATGCTTTCCATCCTGGTGATGCTGGTATCTCTGGTGACGGGAGCTGTCTCTTTTGTCAGCGGACTCAGGGACTTTGGCGGGAAAAGAGCTATCGGCAGGAGAAAGGATGACAGGAAAGCCGGGGAAGAAGTGAGTCCTGATGATACTTATGATGACTTCAACGATTTTGATGACGGGGATGCTTTCATGGATACACCTGTAAGGATCACAGGCTCCATGTCTGAGAAAAACTTCGGCGCAGTATCAGCTTCTTTTGCAAAAGAAACGTCTGATTATTCGGAGACGGTGGTCCTTGACCGGGAGAAAGAGTCTGATGATGTGACCCTGTACAGCAGGAACCTTGACAGGACTGTAAGGATCGGCCTTGAGAAACTGCCGCTTACCATAGGAAAAATGGAAGGCTGCGTAGACAGAGTTCTGGGGGATCCCAGTGTTTCCAGGATACACTGCAGGCTCCTTAAAGAGGCGGGAAAACTTGCCATCATGGATCTCGGCAGCACGAACGGTACATATTTAAACGGAATTAAACTGAATCCGAGAGAGAAAAACTACATAGGTGAGGGCGATGAAATCCGCATGGGTGCTGTACTTTTCGACTGCAGGTGAGAAAAACGAAAATGCATATATTTCGGGCATTGTGTGATATAATACCATTATCAGTTTTGGAGGGGCAGCCATGAAAATCAATATCTATTACGGCGGCAGAGGGATCATTGACGATCCTACTTTGTCAGTCATCAAAAAGATCACCACAGTATTGGAAGAACTGAATGTAAAGGTACAGCAGTACAACCTCTATGAGCAGAGGAACGGTATCACTGCATTGCCCAACACCCTCAAGGATGCGGACGGAGTCATTCTTGCCTCCACCGTTGAGTGGTTCGGCATAGGCGGTTATATGATGCAGTTCCTTGATGCATGCTGGCTTTACGGTGACAAGGACCGCATAAAAGAGATCTATATGGCGCCGGTTGTCATGTCCACAACTCACGGTGAGCGTGAGGGCATGATGAGCCTGGCTGCAGCCTGGGAGATGTTAGGAGGACTTCCCTGCGACGGTATGTGCGGGTACATTGCGGATACCACCAAGTTGGAGAACAGCGGCGAGTACACCAAGATAATTGAGAAGAAGACTGAGAATATCTACAGGACCATCAATCAGAAAATGCCTGTTTTCCCCGCCAGCAATCAGGCGGTCATCAACAAAGTGGGTGTGAGCAGCAGCCTGGATCTTACGCCCCAGGAATCAGAGCAGCTTTCAGAGTATGCCTCCGATGATCAGTATGTACGCAAACAGAAGGAAGATCTTCAGGAGCTGGCCAGCATCTTCAGGGACAAAATGGGACAGGATGAGGCAAGCGGCAACTCCGATGAGTACGCCAAACTTCTTATGAAGAAATTCACGCCTGTTGCAGGCGCTAAGGCTAAATACAAAATCTCTTTTACCGACAATCCCAAACTAAAGCCTGTGGTTATCGACGTTGCAGGCAGCAAATGCGATTGCAGGGCGGCTGACGAGGAGGGCTGTGATGTCATCCTTTCCGCCGAGCAGAGGATAATCGAGGATATCCTGGGCGGTCGCATGACCTTCCAGAGAGGTTTCATGGAGGGCAGCATCAAGCTTAAAGGCGACTTTAAGACTCTGCGAAACCTGGATCAACTTTTTGATCTTATGTCAGAATAAAGGATTGGGACCATCCTATGCAGGAAGTTAACGCATCCCGGGAGGACTTCTGGGAGAGACAGGAGCGGATCTACAAGAGCTCCTACATCAGTCTTGGGCTGATGATCATAAATGTCATTATCTTCATTATTACTACTACAGTGGCCTCGGACTTGTTTGAAAAGGGCGCAATGGTAACCGCCAGGGTTGTGGGGGATGCCCAGTTCTACAGGCTTTTTTCCGCCATGTTCCTTCACGCCGACCCCCAGCACCTTATGAGCAATATGCTGATGCTGGCCCTTGCCGGTGCTATCGTGGAGAATTACACAGGCCATCTGTTCTTTATTTTCCTATATATAATGTCAGGACTTATCGGCAACATGATATCCATGGCTTATGAGATCCGTAACTCCCTGGACTGGCTTTCCGTCGGCGCCAGCGGAGCCATTATGGGTCTTGTGGGATTCATCGTTGTCTGGATAACTATTAATAGAAAAAGATTCATCACCAACAGGAACGTTCTTTTCAGACTCCTGCTTCTTGGCGCTTTTGTGATGCACGCCTGCTTTTTCCAGGCCGGAGCCAATACCGCAGCGCATCTTGGGGGCTTCCTGTCGGGGATTGTTCTTGGAATCATCAACATTGTAATCTTGAAAAATGATAAAGTTATGGAGGGCTTAGTATAATGGAAGATTGTATTTTTTGTAAGCTTGCTAACGGAGTATTTCCCACCAACGCCATCTATGAGGATGACGACTTCAAGGTAATCCTGGACAATGGTCCTGCAACCAAGGGCCACGCCCTGGTGCTTCCCAAGAAGCACTACGCAAACCTCTTTGAGATCCCCGAGGATACTCTTGCAGGGGCAGCAGTTGTTGCCAAGAAGGTTGCGCAGACCATGAAGGATAAGCTTCACTGTGATGGCCTCAACCTTGTTCAGAACAACGGCGAAACAGCCGGTCAGACTGTAATGCATTTCCACCTTCACATCATTCCCAGATATGCCGACGACGGCCAGCACATCCTGTGGAAACCCACCACTCCTTCAGCCGAAGAGCTTGAAGCGATCCGCGACACCATAACCGGCGCATGATCAGCCCCGGAAAAGAGCTTTAGATTACACCAGCAGATACCACAGGAGTAACAATGCGGGAAATAAACGTAGAAACAATAACAGAAGCGGTACGCGGTCTTTGCATCGATGCTAACCATAAGCTTTCTCCTGACATGGAGAAGGCTCTTTGTGATGCCTGCGACAAAGAGCAGGCACCACTTGGCAAGCAGATTCTGGGGCAGCTTCAGGAGAATTTAAAGATTGCAAAAGAGGATATGATCCCCATCTGCCAGGACACTGGAATGGCTGTGTTCTTCGTGGAAGTGGGACAGGAGGTTCATTTTTCCGGCGGCTCTTTGACAGATGCCATCAATGAGGGCGTCCGCAAGGGGTACACCGAAGGCTACCTTCGCAAGTCCGTGGTATTGGACCCTCTTATAAGGAAGAACACCGGCGACAACACCCCGGCGGTGATCCACTATAACATCGTTCCCGGGGACAAAGTCACCATCACCATCGCGCCCAAGGGCTTTGGAAGTGAGAACATGAGCCGGGTATTTATGCTTAAGCCTGCCGACGGAGAAGAAGGGGTCAAAAGAGCCATCATCACCGCGGTCAAGGAAGCAGGCCCCAACGCGTGTCCACCTATGGTTGTAGGTGTTGGCATCGGAGGCACTTTTGAGAAGTGCGCCCAGATGGCCAAGGAAGCTCTCACCAGGCAGACCGGCAAGCATTCAGACATACCCTATGTGGCCGACATGGAAAAAGAGCTGCTGGAGTCCATCAACAAAACCGGCATAGGACCCGGAGGACTTGGCGGCACCGTCACTGCTCTGGCAGTCAATATCAACACTTATCCGACGCATATTGCAGGTCTTCCTGTGGCGGTAAACATATGCTGCCATGTTAACAGGCATGCAAGCGTTGTGCTTTAAAGGCGTGGGGTACATTTTGCCAAGGTATATGGCAACATCATCCTAAGCAGCGGAATGACAGATATACAGGTATAGATATCCTAAGAGCTATTATCGGGATCACAGACAGAGGTAAGACATGGATAGAGAGATAACAGCGCCCATAAGCAGTGAAGCTGCGGCAGAGCTGAGTGCAGGTGACATGGTATTCATCAGTGGAACTATATATACCGCAAGAGATGCAGCTCACAAGAGAATGGATGAGGCCTTGAACGCGGGAGAATCACTTCCCCTGGACGTTGAGGGCAATATTATCTATTACATGGGACCCTCCCCTGCAAGAGAAGGGCGCCCCATAGGATCTGCAGGCCCCACCACAGCCAGCCGTATGGACAAGTATGCCCCAAGGCTTCTTGACATGGGCCTTGGCGGAATGATAGGCAAGGGCAAGCGCAGCAAAGAGGTTATCGATGCCATCGTGCGAAACGGCAGCGTCTACTTTGCGGCCATCGGCGGAGCGGGAGCTCTTTTGTCCAAGGCCATTGTGGCTTCCGAAGTGATCGCCTACGATGATCTTGGGACTGAGGCTATCAGGAAGCTCACGGTGGAGAGATTCCCTGCAATTGTGGTCATCGACTCTAAGGGGAATAACCTGTATGAGACTGTAATCAAAGAGTATAATAAAGAAGAGCAATAAAACAATTGACAAAGCGCAGACTGCTTTGTATAATTAACTTTGCGTCTGATGATTTTCAAGGCGCAGTCGAATTCACAACTACATATTGGTAGGAGGATTCAGGCATGGAGAAATACTCAAGTGGCTGAAGAGGCGCCCCTGCTAAGGGTGTAGGCCGTTAACGCGGCGCGCGGGTTCAAATCCCGCTTTCTCCGTTTAGCACATGACTCTCAAGAGCTTCGGTTCTTGGGAGTTTTTTGTTGCAGAATCGAGCAGGAGTTAGCCTGCTCGATTGGCCTAAAGCCTCGAGGATACTGCTTTTGCACGAAATTTACATTTAAGGAAAAAACGACATTTTATGACCAAAAAGATTGTTACATTTTTTGTCACAATTTAATGGTTTACTTAAACGTTTAATGTTACAATTGAGTTGCTCGAGCATACTATAGTTAAAATTGTTTGTACAATTTCATGTTTTTGAAGGTAATGGAGGGAATGCATGAAAAGATTCTTAACAATTGCCACAAGTCTCTTGATGGCAGGGGGGTTAGTATTATCAAATTCAGTTATTTCTTATGCGGCACCTAAGGTTGATCCATATAACACAGTTCAGGCAGAGCTCATGTTTGAGAGCTCAGGAGTTGAGACAGCAAGAGGAATTTCCGGACAGGTATATGTAAAGGGAATCGATGCCGGTGATTATTTCAAGGTTAAAGATGTTGACTTTAATAAAGGTGTTGGATCTATGACTGTTCAGGTTAGAACTACAGCACCTGCAGTTTTTGAAGTGAGAAAAGGCAGTGTTGATGGTGAGAAGCTTGCCACATTCAGAGTTAGTGATACACAGGGTGAGTTCCGGTCGTTTACCGCACTTATGAGTGGCGTAGACGAAGGCAAGAACGTTATCTATTTTGTGGGCAAATACGGAACATTTGATTTTGATTACTGGTCATGTGCAGAGAAGAAGGAGATGCCTCCGATTCCTGTAACGGATCCCGAGCCTGAACCCACACCCGATCCCGAGCATATTGTTGAGCCGGTAGAGTCAGATATGGCTCTTGAGTATCAGATCAATAGCTGGGGAACAGGATATACTGTAAACTTCAAGGTTAAAAATGAAGGTGCAGCTGTTGATACATGGACTCTGAAGCTTGCTAAGAGTGATGTGGTTATTGACTCAAGCTGGTGTGTAAATATTGCATCAGAAGGTGACTACTATGTGATTACTCCTATGTCATGGAATTCACAGCTTGGAACAGGCGCATCAGCCGATTTCGGAATTATGGGAAGTGGTTCGATAGGAACTACTGTTGACTATACATTTGAATAAGATATAAAGCTAAGGATATGCGGCGGCCTTCCTATATAATTAGGAGGCCGCTGTTTTTGCTTTGAGAAGAGAGGATTTTGATCGGTCTGATCCCGGTTGTTATTCTGGGGGAGCTGATGCATTCGGCTCACTTCGTACAACCAGTGGGGAATATATCATAGGAAAACACCAGATTTTGTGGTAGATAATCTTTATAAAAAATTTCCAAAAAAAGGTGTTGCATTTAAGAATCGGCTTTGCTATAATAACTTTTGCCCGCTTGAAAAGGGGGTCGAAACTGAGGAAACATGCGGCTTCGTAAAAAAACTTTCAAAAAAGTTTAAAAAAGTTGTTGACAAAAGATTCCACTCATGATATTCTAAATGAGTTGCGGCAATACGGAGCAACAACAAAGCACCTTGACAAATAAACAGTAATGCAACCCTGAAAAATTCCAAGAGAATAATTCAGAAATGTAACAAACCAAAGTAATAACGGACAGAACAAAAAGCACAGCTTAAAGTTCTGAACAGAATCAAACTTTTAAACGTGAGAGTTCGATCCTGGCTCAGGATGAACGCTGGCGGCGTGCCTAACACATGCAAGTCGAACGGAGATTAGACGCTGATGAGGCTTCGGCGGATTCTTGTTTAATCTTAGTGGCGGACGGGTGAGTAACGCGTGGGCAACCTGCCTCGTACTGGGGGATAGCAGTTGGAAACGACTGATAATACCGCATAAGCGCACAGTATCGCATGATACAGTGTGAAAAACTCCGGTGGTACGAGATGGGCCCGCGTCAGATTAGCTAGTTGGTAAGGTAACGGCTTACCAAGGCGACGATCTGTAGCCGGACTGAGAGGTCGGACGGCCACATTGGGACTGAGACACGGCCCAAACTCCTACGGGAGGCAGCAGTGGGGGAT
>JAILFT010000118.1 GCA_024697425.1 Butyrivibrio sp.
GGGGAGCTTCGCTATTAATTTCCGGGTGGTTTTCCAGCTGGGCCCTGTTTATGTGCTCTTCAAGGCTGTAATGGTTGAAGAGAAGGATGGCAAGCATCTTATTGTCGGTGTCAATAACATCAATGATCGTATAAGACGTGAGCAGGAATATGTTTCCAAGCTTACGGCTGCCCGTAACGAGGCCAACAGAGATGCTCTTACGGGAGTTAAGAACAAGCATGCCTATATCGATGTGGAAGCTCAGATCGACCGCATGATCGAGGAAAATAATGCACCTGAATTTGCTGTTGTGGTTCTGGATATCAATGACCTTAAGCTGACCAATGATACACTTGGCCACCAGGCCGGAGATGAGCTTATCAAGACCGGCTGCGACATCATGTGCAGGATATTCAGACACTGTCCGGTATTCAGAGTGGGTGGCGACGAATTCGCCATCATTGCTCAGGGCGGTGATTACAAGAACATAGACATACTGATGAGGCTTCTGGAAGAGAGCAATATGAGCAACATAAATTCCAGAGGTGTTGTCATTGCGGCCGGAATGTGCAGATACAGAAACGAAAAGCGTGTGTCGGATGTATTTGAGAAGGCGGATATTGCCATGTATGAGAACAAACGCCGCCTGAAAGAACTAAAGGAAATTTGAGTTTGTCTTGTATTTATGCCGCTTTTCTAGTAAACTAAGCAAAGCCATGAAAAAAATGATACGTACTGACAAACTGGTATTTGAATATATTAGAAGAGATGAAGAAGGAAACGTGGAGGGTATCACCAGAGCAGTTGATGAGGTGGATCTTTCCGTGGAACCCGGGCAGTTTATCGCTATCCTGGGCCACAACGGTTCCGGTAAATCTACTCTTGCCAAGCATTTCAACGCATTGCTTTATCCCACAGAGGGTGAAGTATATGTGGATGGAATGAACACCGACGATGGAGAGCATCTCTGGGAAATCAGGCAGGAAGCGGGAATGATCTTCCAAAACCCTGACAACCAGATCATCGGACAGGTGGTAGAAGAAGACGTGGGATTTGGCCCCGAGAACATGGGAGTTCCCACTGAAGAGATCTGGGAGAGAGTAGACGAGAGCCTTAAGGCAGTACGAATGGATAAATTCAGGAAATCATCTCCGAACCACCTCTCCGGCGGTCAGAAACAGCGTGTTTCTATTGCCGGAGTTATTGCTATGCATCCAAAATGCATTATTATGGACGAACCCACAGCCATGCTTGACCCCAACGGCCGCAGGGAGGTTATACGGGCAGCCCGGGCACTGAACCAGGTTGAAGGCATCACCGTTATCCTCATAACTCACTATATGGAAGAGGTGGTGGATGCCGACAGGGTTTTTGTCATGGACAAGGGCAAGATCGTTATGGAAGGCACTCCAAGAGAGGTCTTTTACCAGGTCGACAAACTTAAGGAGTTAAGGCTCGGCGTACCTCAGGTTACGCTTCTGGCCCACGAACTTGCAAAGAGCGGACTTCCCATTCATGAGCCGGTGCTCACCAGAGCAGAGCTGGTAAAAGAGCTGAAGGCTCTCAAGGAGCGTTGAAGAAAAAGTGGCAATACTATTAAATCACGTTAACTACATATACGATGAAGATACCGCAATGGCGCATCCTGCGCTGATCGACGTTTGTCTCAACATCCCGGACGGGCAGTTTATCGGACTTATCGGTCACACCGGTTCCGGTAAATCCACCCTGATCCAGCATATGAACGGTCTGGTCAAACCCACCAGCGGACAGGTGCTGTTTGATGGCGAGGACATCAACGAGAAGGGATATGACAAGAAAGCACTGCGAGCCAAGGTTGGTCTGGTTTTCCAGTATCCCGAGCATCAGCTTTTTGAGACCGACTGCTTTAAGGATGTTTGTTTTGGTCCCAAGAATCAGGGCTACCCCAAGAAGGAAGCGGAGCTTAGAGCGTACGAGGCCCTCAAACAGGTAGGCTTTGACGATGAGTATTTTTACCAGTCCCCCTTTGATCTGTCAGGTGGTCAAAAGAGAAGAGTGGCCATCGCCGGAGTTCTGGCAATGAGGCCCCAGGTACTGATCCTGGATGAGCCAACAGCGGGACTTGATCCAAAAGGAAGAGAAGACATACTGGGACTGATCTCAAGGCTCCATAAGGAGACCGGGATCACCATTATCCTGGTAAGCCACAGCATGGAAGATGTCGCGGATTACGTACAGCGTATCATCGTTATGAACAGCGGCAGAGTTCAGTTTGACGGCGAGCCCAGACAGGTATTTGCCCACTACAGGGAGCTTGAAGAGATAGGCCTTGCCGCTCCGCAGGTTACCTATGTTATGAAGGAACTTAAGGAAGCCGGATTTGACGTGGATGAAAATGCCACAACCCTTGAAGAAGCCAAAAACGAGATTTTAAGAGTGTTTAAATAAATGTTAAGAGATATCACTTTGGGACAGTACTACAGGACCGAATCGGTGATCCACAAACTTGACCCGAGAGTCAAGCTGGTGGCCACCTTCGCCTTTATAGTATCCCTGTTCCTTGTCAAAAACTTCATAGGATATGTTATCGCATTTCTTTTCCTTGCTATCTGCGTGAAACTGTCCAACGTACCGCCCAGGTTTATCTTCAGGGGCATGAAGGCAATCTTTTTCCTGCTGATCCTGACCATGGTGTTTAACCTGTTCCTGACCCCGGG
>JAILFT010000193.1 GCA_024697425.1 Butyrivibrio sp.
TTAAGAAGGGCAGAGTTGACGTTACGAACCTTCTCACGCTGTTTACGATAAAGAATATATGCCTTTGAAACATCAGAGTAGCCGGATTCGGAAAGCACCTTCTCTACGCTGTCCTGGATCTCCTCTACGGTGATCTTGCCATCTTTTACCTTAGCCTCGAAATCTGAAGCTACCCTCAGAGCGATAAGGTCGATGACGCTTGAGTGATAATCTTTCTCAAGGGCAACGAAAGCTTTGGTTATAGCTGCAGAGATCTTGGAAATATTAAACTCCGCAATTGTTCCGTCTCTTTTTACTACCTGATACATAATAATCCCCCTACATAATGATGTTGTGGCTATTTCGATAGATAAACCATACCATAATTGAGAACTTGTGTCAATATATTGATAAACGAAAAAACATAAACACAATATATTGTGGTTTGAGTTTAAATGCCGCGAATCTTCGCAGAAGGTACATATTCCCTGACTGTATTAAGGAAAAGAGCCATTTCTTCTTCGGAAGGGCTGGTAAGAGCCTTGTCCGGTACGGTATCCCGTTCAACAAACTGCTGAAGATAGTATGCTTTGGCGCCTTGTATCCATTTGCCGATCTTAGTAAAACTTTCCTTATTATGGAACTCTTTTACCACTGTGGTCCGAAACTCGTAATCGGGAGCGCTATCCATGATGATCCGGATACTTTTTTCTATATTTTCAATATTGAGGTGAGGAACACCTGATGTGGCACTATATCTTGTGGGAGAATTCTTTATGTCCATGGCAACATAATCCGCAAGCCCTCTTTCAAGAAGTTCTGAAAGCCGCTCCGGATGGCATCCGTTGGTATCAAGCTTAATGAGAAAACCCATTTTGCGTATCTTTTCCATGAAGTCTGCAATATCAGGCCGCATCAGAGGTTCTCCTCCGGTTATCGCTACACCGTCAAGCAGTCCATGTCTCTTTTCCAGGAAGGAAAAGAACTCTGTATCATCCATTACAGGCTCTGCTGTGCCATCCACAAGCTCAAAGTTGTGGCAGTAGGGGCACCTTAGATCACACCCTGCAAGAAATACCGTGCAGGCCACATGCTCAGGGTAATCCAGCAGTGTCATTTTCTGTAAACCATGAATCAACATATTGTCTCTCCTTTGCTAAAATCATCGGGAATATGCGCCTATCTAGTATATCAAAAAAAGTCATATCGTGATAACATAGAAAACGAGGTGTTTAAAAATGGCGGCCAAAACTTCGGATTTTAATGTTAAACAAAGACAACTGAATGAAGATGTATCAAACGGCAATTTTAAGCCCTGCTATCTTTTATATGGAGAAGAGGCGTACCTTCGCTTTCAGAACAGGGACAAGCTTTTAAAGGCTCTGTCCTGCGACTCTTCGTCCATGAACTTCAACAGATACAAGGGCAAGGATATTGTGCCGGGAGAAGTGATAGATATGGCGGAGACCATGCCTTTTCTTGCAGAGAAGAGAGTGATCCTCATTGAGGACAGCGGCCTTTTCAAGGAGGGATGTCCTGAACTTGCAGAGTATCTCAAGTCTCCGGCAGATACGGTGATCTTTATTTTTGTGGAGCAGGAGCTGGATAAGCGCAAGGATATGTTCAAGGCGGTTTCCAAGCTTGGATTTGAGATGGAATGTGAGATCCAGACCGAGGATACCCTCTACAGATGGATAAAGAGCAGATGCGCAAACGAGGGAAAAGAGATATCCCCGAGGGCCCAGGCACTTTTAGTGGAGCGGGTGGGCACCGACATGTCAAACATAGCAACTGAAATTGAAAAGCTTGTGTGCTATTGCATTGACAGACCTTCCATAACAGAGGAGGATATCGAAGCGGTATGTGCCCATTACCTCACCAGCAGGATATTTGCCATGACCGATGCCATATCCGAGAGGAATCAGAGAAAGGCCATTGAGCTCTACTACGACATGCTGGCCCTCAAGGAGCCCCCGGCCAAGATACTGGCCATGATCACCAGACAGTTTAATATTATGTATCAGGTCAAGGAGCTGAGCGACAGGGGCGCTGACAGATCCACCATTGCAGGTGCAGCCAAGATCCAGCCCTATTTTGTTCAGAAATACCTTAACTGGGCAAGGGGCTACAGCTTTGGAGAGTTAAAAGACACTCTGGAGATGTGTGCATCCCAGGATGAAGCCGTCAAAACCGGAAGACTTGACTACGTTATCGCCGTTGAGATGGTTATTGTCAAGTGCAGCCGGAGTGGTAAAGCGGGTTGACATTGAAATAACAGATTCTTTATCTTATAATATGCAGATATGTGACCATGGGTCACAGAGAGGGGAAAACAGTGGAAAGACCAAGACCGCAGGAAATCTACAGACATTTTAAGGGTAACCTTTATCAGATCGTGACCGTAGCCATCCACTCGGAGACCAGAGAGGAAATGGTGGTATATCAGGCGCTGTATCCGGATTTCAAGACCTATGTAAGGCCTCTTGAGATGTTCATGTCAGAGGTAGACAGGAACAAGTATCCTTCAGCAAGGCAGAAGATGCGTTTTGAGAAGGTTACGGATCTTAAGAGCGCACCCGCTCCTGAATTTAAGAGCACGCCTGCACCTGAATTTAAGAGCGAGGAGCCTTCTTCTGAAAAAGAGCCTGCAAGGACCGGCGATGTCATGAGTAAGAGCCTGGACGAGGAAGCCAAGGATCTTAACCTTGATCCGTTGGTGATCCAGTTCATGGATGCGGATCTTGCCGCTGAGAAGCTTGATATTCTGGCAAGACTCAGGCCCACAATAACAAATGATATGATTGATATCATGGCTTTGTCTGTGGGAGTGGTTGTCAATGAAGGGGACGTTTACGACAGGTATGTGGACCTTCGAAACTGCCTTTCGGCAATCGAGAAGTTTGAGAGCAAGAGATTAAGGGATTAATGAAAAAAGGATTAAGGAATTAAGGAGTCGGAATTATGAAATTACTGTCAATTGCAGTTCCCTGCTATAACTCGCAGGACTACATGTCAAAGTGTATCGATTCATTGCTTGTGGGCGGTGAAGAGGTTGAGATCCTCATTGTAGATGACGGTTCCAAGGACAGAACCGCAGAGATCGCAGATGAGTACCAGGCCAAGTATCCCACGATCTGCAGAGCGATCCACAAACCCAACGGCGGACACGGTTCAGCTGTAAACGCCGGTATCGAGAACGCATCAGGTCTTTTCTTTAAGGTAGTTGATTCTGATGACTGGGTAAAAGAGATTGCATACCGCAAGATCCTCAGCACACTGGCAGAGCTTGCCGGCGGAGAGAAGCAGCTGGATCTTCTTATAAGTAACTTTGTATACAACAAGGTGGGAGAGAAGCGCCATAAGGTTATGCGCTACAACACCATGTTCCCCATCGAGCAGATGTTTACCTGGAAGGATGTGAAGAGAACTCCCAAGGGACACTATCTTCTTATGCATTCAGCCATCTACAGGACCAAGCTTCTTAGACAGTGCGGACTTAAACTCCCTGAGCATACTTTCTATGTAGACAATATCTATGTTTTTAACCCGCTTCCTTTTGTTAAGAACATGTATTATCTGGATGTTAACTTCTATTACTATTACATAGGAAGAGAAGACCAGTCCGTAAACCAGAAGATCATGCTCTCCAGGATCGATCAGCAGATAAGAGTCAACAAGATCATGGTTGACTACTATGTAGAGAACATCGGAATGATCAGAAGCCGCAAGGAACTCAACAAGTACATGTTCAACTACCTTGAGATCATTACAGCGATTTCCTCAGTTCTTCTTATTACCGAGGATACAAAGGAGAACCTTGCCAAGAGACAGGAGCTTCTTAACTATATCAAGGAAAAGAGTGTTCCGCTGTACCTTAAGATCAGATACAGTATCGAGGGTAACTACATTTATCTTCCCGGTAAGGGCGGCAGAAAGATAACTCTTGCAGGCTATAAGCTTCTGCAGAGAATATTCCATTTCAACTGATATCATTGTAATTTTACATGAAGAATTAACGTTTATTTGAGATAATATGTTAATTTTGAACATTTACACTAAAGGATAAAGTGTTAAAATAATCTGTAAAGTGTAGATGTTAACTAGTTTATTTTGCTTGAATGTTTTTATGAGGAGTATTATGAAAAACAAATATGAAATGTGGACGGGGAGAACTGTCGACAGGGAGCTGGGCACAGATCTTTTCAGACTCGCACTGCCTATTCTCTTTTATGCGCCGGTCTATATGATCTGGTTCATATATATTGAGAAGCACACCTTCGCACATTACTCCATCATCCATACAGCAGTAGATGACATGATTCCTTTTGTCGAGGCTTTTGTCATCCCCTATTATATGTGGTTTGCTTATGTTTCGGTTGTTCTTCTGTTCTTTATGCTTTCACTTGATGTTGAGGACTACTACAAGAACTTCATTTTCCTGGCAACCGGAATGACGATTTTCCTTATAGTTTCAACACTGTTTCCCAACATGCATCAGCTTCGTCCCATGGTTATGCCCAGAGACAATGTGTTTACACAGCTGGTTGGGGTAATATACAGAACGGATACATCATCAAATCTCTGGCCCAGCATTCACGTTTACAATTCACTGGGAACCATGATCGCTATCCATCACAGCAAGAGATTTGGCAAGGCAGGAAAGATCATCGGAGACATTATCGGAATCTCCATTATCCTTTCCACCCTGTTTATCAAGCAGCACTCAGTATATGATGTTATAACTGCCTTCATCATGGCCATCATTTTCTATCTGCTGTTTTACCACACATCACTTCTTGAGAACTTCTGCACAAGGCAGGAGGAGAGAGTGGCAGTGAGAGCTTGATCTATATGGACATAATTAAAGCGCACAGGCTTTTGGCCGGTGCGCTTTTTTGCTTCTGACGGAAAAAGAGTCATCAGATCATCAGATGGAGCTTTTGCTGAAGACATTCCAGGGTTATGTTGTCTGATTTTACCGAAACCTCTCCATCGGTATGAACCCAAAGCGGCTTGGCGGTTTTGATGGTGAGCTTCCTGGCGGTGTAGTGGTAGATACCCTTGAACCTGTAGTGCTTGCCAAAGTATGCGAAAGGAAGTGCTCTGAACATGGCAGGCTTAGACATGTTGCCTATCACACACAGATCAAAGAGACCATCGGTAAGATCTGCAGTGGGGGTCATATTGAATCCGCCTCCCTCGTAGTGGTGGATCATGGTGGCAATAAAGAGGAAATGATCCAGGTGATGAGTGGTGCCGTCATCCAGTTCGATATCACATGGTATCTTTTGGGCGCCCATCAGCTGCCTTATTGCGATGCTTCCATAGGTAAGTTTTCCAAGCCCCAGTTTGTTGAAAAAGTTCTTGGTGCCCGAGCTTAATGCTTCTTCACAGACCGCTGCATCAAAGCCGATTCCGGCGCTTACATCAAATATTCTTACCTTCGAAATGTTCTCATCGTGGAGCCTTGAAAAGGTATCGGACATATTGTTGTAGGTAAGGCGCCCAAGGTCCAGGGCTCTAAGTTCTTTTCCTTCAACAATTCTGTCAACTATCTCCTGAGTATCCTTTGGAAGATCCAGATCCCTTGAAAAATCATTGCTGGATCCTATTGGAATATATCCCACAAGTACCTTATCAAAATCATTTATTCCGTTTATTGCTTCATTGAGGGTTCCGTCGCCTCCGAGAACAACTATCTTAAGAGGAATATCCGAGGGTTCCCTTTCTGCGGAAGTGATCTGATGGGCCAACTCTGTAGCGTGACCGGGGCCCTTTGTAAAGGCAGCTCGAAATTCAAGTCCCCTATCTTTAAAGCTCTTTTCCAGCTTCTTCCAAATCTCTTTTCCCTTGCCCGAACGGGCTGAAGGATTGACTATGCAGTAATACATATGGCTTATTTCCCCCTGACAGTAATATTACTATTTAGCATTGTAACATAGTTTTTCAAATTTTTTTTCCGAAAATAACCCCCTGGGGGGCTTATATCCATGATTGGCCTTTGCTAGAATCATCCATGGTATTTATAAAACGGAGGAAAAAAGGAATGAAAAAGAAAGTATTGGCTATTATTCTTGCCATGTCCATGGTCATTGGAACAGCGGCATGCGGATCGGCAGGAGGCGAGCAGACTCAGGTATCTGACACAGAGGCTGTGAGTGAAGCAAATGAAAATGGGGAAGAGCCTGCAGGGGAGCAGTCTCAGGAACAGACGGAGAGCACCGGGGAAAAGATCCTTAAGTCAGCAGCATCCTTTGCATATCCAAGCCTTGATGTTCACAAGGAATACTATGGATGGTATACATCTATTTACGGTATTTCAGAGGCTCTTTTCAAGATGGACGAGAATTCAAACGTTGTTTCCTGTCTGGCAAAAGACGCAGTGGCTGACGGAAACACCTGGACAGTGACTTTAAATGACGGAGTGGCTTTCTCTAACGGAAATCCTCTTACAGCAGACATGGTCATCAGAAATATTCAGCGTCTTGCTGAAGTAAACTCAAGATTTGCATATCTTGCAGACTTCACCTATGAGGTTGTTGATGATAAGACTTTTACCATCACATCCGATGCAGTATATCCCACTATGAAGAACGACCTTGCAACACCTGAACTTGGTATGATCGATCTTGACAGTACCACTGATTTTGATAATGCACCTGTATGCACAGGTCCTTTTGTAATTGATACCTTCGTACCGGAAGGAGATGTTACTGTTGTAAAGAACGAGAACTACTGGGGCGGAGATGTAAAACTCGACGGAGCAGTGTTCTATTACATGCAGGAGGATGATCCCAAGCTTCTTGCCATGCAGAGCGGAGAGATTGACTGCTACAACAGCGTATCTTCTGCAGCTCTTGAGGTTTACAATGCAGAACCTGACAAGTACAACGTGGTATCTATTCCCGGTGCAAGACTTCAGTTCTACATCCTCAATGAGAACAGACTGGATGATGCGGTAAGGGAAGCTGTAAACCTTACTGTAGATAAAGATAAGATTGCTGAATATCTTTCAGGAACAGTATCCCCTGCTGTAGGACCTTTCGGAACAAAAACTGCTTACGGAAAAGTAACTGTTCCTGCAGTTGACACACAGAAGGCAGTACAGCTTATTGAAGAAGACGGATATACTCTTGGAGCAGATGGCATCTATGAGAAGGATGGAAAGAAGCTTTCTCTTGATATCGCTTATTATGCCGCAAGGTCCCTTGATACACTGGCTCTTTTGATTCAGGAGCAGCTTAAGGCAATCGGAGTTGACTCAACCCTTTCTGTTTATGAAGATCCCGATTCCACATATATCGCAACCGGTGATTTTGATCTTGCTCTGTACTGCTCAATTGCTGACAAAGCAGGAGATCCCCTGTACTTTATCGACTCGACTCTTTCAGAGGGTAGCTATTATGACTGCGGCGGATTTGATGATGATCACTGCCAGGAACTCATCGAGCAGCTTAAGTTTGAGACCGATACCGCCAAGAGAGCAGAGCTTGCCAACGAGATCGTACAGATTGCCATCGATGACAATGCATTTGGTTATGTGGGATTATTCAACAATACTACCGTCCTCAGAAAAGGTGTCAGCGGATTTGCTGAGAATATTCCCTTTGATTTTTACGGAATTGATGCGGAGACAGATATTCAGTGATAAAAAGATCGATAATTAAACTGGCTAGATTGATAATAATTCTTATTATACTCAGTTTTTTTGTCTTTGCCCTTCTATACATCGCTCCCGGGGATCCTGCCGAAAAAAGACTTACATCCCAGGGAGTGGTGGTTACAAAAGAGGTACTGCGTGCTGAGCAGGAAAGACTCGGACTTTTAAGGCCATTCTTCGTAAGATATGGAGAATGGCTTTTTGGAGTTGTCAGAGGAGATTTCGGAGTGTCCTTTAAGGATGATCGCCCTGTTGCACCAAAGCTTATGGCCGGACTTAAGAATACTGCCATTCTTGCCATGGTAAGCCTTATATTCTCATTGATGGTATCCTATCCACTGGCACTTTTTTCAGCTGCCAGAAAGGATAAGCTTTCCGATCACCTCATAAGGATAATTTCCTTTATCGGAAATTCCCTTCCAAATTTCCTTATATCGGTTTTACTTATGTACTTCTTTTGTATAAAGATGAATCTTTTCCCTGTTATAGCATCGGGGTCCGCCATTGGTCTCATGCTTCCCGTGCTGTCACTGTCCATTCCAATGATCAGCAGATTTACAAGACAGATGAGATCTGAGATCATAACCCAGCTGTCGGAGGATTATGTTACCGGAATGAGGCTCCGGGGAGTAAAAGAGCCGTTTATTGCAGCAAACGTTATCAGAAATTCCATGGGACATGTGATCACAATAATCGGTCTTCAGATAGGAACCCTTATGGGAGGCTCGGTTGTAATTGAGACAATATTCCGCTGGCCGGGAATAGGGAAACTTGTGATGGATTCCATTACCGCAAGAGATTATCCCGTTATCATGGGCTTTGTTCTGATAATGGGAACCATATATGTGGTAATAAATCAGCTTACAGATGTTTGTTATCATCTGCTTGATCCGAGAGTTGAAACATGAACATAAAGAGTAATAAGAAAAGAAAAAAGTTAATGAGAAGGATCGTGGTTGCATCGGCTATCGCTGTTATTTTGATAATTGTGGTGGTATTTGCCGGATTTTTTGCCCCTAACGATCCCTATGAGACAAGCGCATCTCTCATAAGAAAGCCCCCCAGCGGGGAATATCCTTTCGGAACCGACAATCTTGGGCGGTGTGTACTTTCCAGGATTATCTATGGAGGAAGGACTACTATAGCAGCTACGTTTTTCCTGGTTGCAATATCCTTTGTGATAGGAACGGTGATAGGGATTTTTTGCGGATATTTTGGCGGCATGATTGACCGTATTCTTATGAGCGTTGCCGATATCATGCTGTCTTTTCCACAGATGGTTGTAGCTATTGCGGTAGCGGGAATTCTGGGCGGTGGCCTTAAAGGGGCGATGATAGCTCTGGGAATAACCATGTGGGTAGGTTTTGCCCGGCTTGCCAGGAGCCATACCTTCTCCATAAAAAACGAGCCTTATATAAAGACTGCCATGCTGGCAGGAAAGAGCAGCATCTATATCATGTTAAGGCACATCATACCGAATATGCTTGCACCCATACTGACTAATGCACTTACTCAGATAGGTACCACCATGATCGGCCTTTCGGGACTGTCTTTTTTGGGACTTGGTGTGGTTCCGCCTTCGGCTGAATGGGGATCGATGATAAGCGAGGCCAGGGCGTACATACAGATTGCACCGTGGGCTGTTCTTTTTCCTGCGCTGGCAACAATTCTGACCATAACAATATTCAATTACCTTGGCGACGTGGTAATGGATTACAGGGAATTATGATGGAAGATATTTTACAGATAAAAGAGCTGTCGGCTTCATATGAGGAACAGCAGATCCTTGAGGACGTCTGCCTTAAGGTCCCGGAAGGAAAGATATTTTGCATCGTGGGAGAAAGCGGATCCGGCAAGTCGACATTGATCAAAGCAATAACGGGCTATCCGGGGCTTATAGTGGAGTCAGGGACTGTGATCCTTGATGGGGAGGACATAACTAAACTGCCTCTATCTGCAAGGAGAAAACTTCTTGGAAGGTCTATCGGAGTGATTCCCCAGAACCCGGCAGGTTCATTTAACCCTATTAAGAATTATGCACCTCAGATCCGGGAGACCTTTATAAGTCACGGAATCGAATTCAAAAGGTTGGAAATAGCTGACTCTTTTACCAGAATGGGACTTAAGAACGCAGAAGAGATCCTGAATAAGAAGCCCTATGAACTTAGCGGAGGCATGAATCAGAGAGTTGCCATTGCATCAGCGATGCTTCTTAGACCGAAGATTCTTTTATGCGATGAGCCTACAAGCGCTCTGGATGTTAATACGCAGGATCTTGTTATAGGGGAGTTTGTGAAAATTAACAGGTCTCTTGGTACAACAATCGTTATGGTGACCCACAACCTGGGGCTGGCAAGACGCATAGCTGACGGGATTGGCATTATGTATAAGGGAAGGATAATCGAGCAGGGAGACTGTGAAGAAATCATGACCTCACCAAACGAAGAATATACAGGAAGGCTCATTGCGGCTGTTCCGAGAATTTAGGGGCATATCAGGACATAGAATATGGAACTTTTAAAGGGAGCAGGGCTAAGAAAAGAATATTCGAATAAAGCCGGGAAGATGATTGCCGTGAATGATGTTTCGTTTCTTCTTAAGGAGAACGAATTTATGGCTATAGTTGGAGAGAGTGGCTCGGGAAAGAGTACGCTGCTTCGGCTCGTTGCGGGCCTAGAGAAGCCTGACAGCGGAAACCTTTTTTATAAAGGCACAGAATATACAAATGAGCGATGCGGTTATGCAGGGCAGTTTCTTCAGATGGTGTTTCAGGATGCATATAAATCCTTTGATCCAAAAATGAGAATGATAGATTCAGTAAAAGAGTGCGGATCCGGGAAAGATGTAAACGATCTGCATAGACTTATTGAAGCTGCAGGACTTAAAGAGGAACTTTTGTATAAAAGACCCAGAGAACTCTCCGGGGGTGAATGCCAGCGAATGTCCATAGTTCGGGCACTGTACAGCGGCGCAAGGATCCTTTTATGCGATGAGATCACAAGTGCACTGGATGTTTCCACCCAGGCACAGATTGTCAGGGTGCTTAAAGAGCTTCGAAGCAAGAAGGATTTTGCCGCGATTTTTGTATCCCATGACATTGCTCTTATGGGAATGCTGTGCGAAAAGATTATCGTTATGAAAGACGGCTGCTGTATTGAAAGCGGCGATATGAAGGAAATAATAGAAAGCCCCTCAATGGAATACACAAAGCAGCTTATCGAAAGTGCAAAAAAGCAGAGCCTTTGAGGAGTAATAGGAGATAGTATGTCAGAAGAAATGATGAAACAGATAATAAGCTACTGGTCACAAAGAGCTTATACCTATTCAAAACTGAATGAAGAAGAACTGGGATGGGGGATGGATGAAAGATGGCTGTATTCCATGGAATCTCTTTTCCCTGATAAACCAAGGGAAGAGACGCGGGTGCTGGATATCGGCACCGGTCCCGGCTTTTTTGCGATACTTTTGGCGAAGGCCGGATATTTCCCCGATGCCGTAGATTGCACACCTAATATGCTGATCGAGGCAAAAAAGAACGCAGGGCAGTATGCAAACAATATTTCCTTTGGCCTCATGAATGCCGACAGCCTTGAGTTTGACGACAATACCTTTGACGTTATCGTAAACAGGAACCTTACCTGGAATCTGGATAATCCCTGCAGATGCTATGAGGAATGGCGAAGAGTCCTTAAGCCCGGCGGAAAGCTGATCGTCTTTGATGCAAACTGGTATCATTACCTTTTTGACGAGGTGGCGAAGGCTGCCTATGATCGTGACAGGGAATCGGTGGCAAAAGAGGCAATAATTGACTTTAACATCGGTGAAAACTTTGAGGTCATGGAAAGAATTGCCATGGATCTTCCGATGTCCAAAAAGCAGCGACCTTATTGGGACAGGGAAAAAATGACGGAGATAGGTTTCTCCGAAGTTGATATATGCGAAGACATCTGGAAGACGGTATGGACGGACGCAGAAAAGACCAATTATTCCTCAACACCCATGTTCAGAATTGCTGCAGTCAAATGATTATATTTCTGACACCGAATTTAAAATTTTACGGGTAGAATTTTGCCGGATTGTGTGATACGATAAGCAGGATGTTTGTACTTTAACGCATTAAACTGTAAAAAGATAATATTTCGGGAGGAAAAGGGAATGTATTCATTGGAAGAAGTCAGAAAAGTTGACCCTGAGATTGCGGCTCTTATAGAGGAAGAGCTGGCACGTCAGAACGATCACATCGAGCTGATCGCATCGGAGAACTGGACCAGCAAGGCAGTTATGGCCGCTATGGGCAGTCCTCTTACCAACAAGTACGCTGAGGGTCTTCCGGGGAAAAGATACTACGGCGGATGCTACGTTGTGGATAAGGTAGAGAACATTGCCCGCGACAGAGCCAAGGAGCTTTTCCACTGTGATTACGCCAACGTTCAGCCTCATTCAGGTGCACAGGCCAACCTGGCAGTTCAGTTTGCGCTTCTTAAGCCCGGTGACACAGTAATGGGTATGGACCTTAGCCAGGGCGGTCACCTTTCACACGGAAGCAGTGCCAATATTTCAGGAACCTATTACAACGTCATTTCCTACGGCGTTGATGATAACGGAATCATTGACTACGATAATATGTACAAGATGGCAGTAGAGCACAAGCCCAAGCTCATCATTGCAGGTGCTTCCGCTTACTGCAGAATAATCGACTTCAAGAAGTTCAGAGAAGCAGCTGATGCCTGCGGCGCAGTTCTCATGGTAGATATAGCTCATATCGCAGGACTTGTTGCCACAGGACTTCATCCCAGTCCCTTCCCTTATGCGGATGTTGTGACCACCACAACACATAAGACCTTAAGAGGACCCAGAGGAGGACTTATACTCTGGAATCAGGAGGCTCAGGACAAGTACAAGTTCAACAAGGCTGTATTCCCCGGAATCCAGGGCGGCCCTCTTGAGCATGTTGTTGCAGCCAAGGCCATCTGCTTTAAAGAAGCTCTTTCTCCCGAATTTAAAACATATGCTCAGAACGTTGTGGACAATGCCAAGGCACTTTGCAACGGTCTGATGAGCCGCGGTATCAAGATCGTTTCCGGCGGCACAGACAATCACCTTATGCTGGTAGATCTTACAAACTTTGGTCTTACAGGTAAAGAGGTTGAGGCATGGCTCGACGATGCTCACATCACAGCCAACAAGAATACAATCCCCAACGAGCAGCAGTCACCTTTTGTAACCAGCGGAATCCGCCTTGGAACTCCTGCAGTTACCACAAGAGGCATGAACACTGAGGATATGGATAAGATCGCTGAGGCTATCTCTATTGTTATCAAGAACAAGGGAGAGAAGAACGACGAGGCAAGAGCAATTATTAAAGAACTGACAGACAAATATCCTCTGGACTGATGGTCAGAAAATAAAGTGTGTCTGAATTGAAAATATTACAGAACGCGTAATAAATGGAATCTTATAATATGTCGGGTGAATGTGCTGAATTGTACAAAAAGAATATACAATTCAAATAAATAACAGAAAATGGCACAATTAACTCGGCATATTCTAAATAATTATAAGATATTCTGAAAATGTATTGACAAATTAAATCCGGCTGATATAATAAAATCATCAAAAGGAACTTATAAGTTATCCAAAAATACTTCTCCACGATATATAGATGACGAATGGAAATCGGGGAGAAAGAAAGGCAGGTACACTCCAAAGGGATAGATAGTTAAAATATTCAAGGAAAGGATGGTACACTCCACCAAAATATTAAGCGAGTAGTATAGATCATAAGAAGTAAGAAGTACAAGAAATAGAACGACAGCACTTCAAGTACATGAATAGGTGGTTCGGGCAATACTAAATATATTGCAACCACAGCATATGAATGCAAAGGTTAATGGAAAGATGAGGCTGAGAAATTGGAGGATGGTCCGTTGGACGTAAAAACAATAGAATTAGATGAGTACTCGGCATAAGGGCAGAAGCAGGTAATATAGATGAAGCTTCTGCCCTCGATTATTGTCCGGAACTATGTTACAATAATCCGTAAGAAAAAGTTTTGGGTTGTGGGGAAGACAATGGCGAGATTGGAAGAACAGGATTTTGATGAAAAGAGGCTGGCTCGAAGGCAAAGAAGGAAACAGAGCCAGCTTATTGCATATATTACACTGGCGGTAACGCTCATAATTATAGCAGCGGGAATTGTCACCGGCATACACTTTCTGAGAGCTGCCTTTAATAAGGCTCCCGCTGAAGCTGAGACAGTACAGCAGGCTGTGGAGACACAAGAGGAGCCGCAGGAGATTGTTATAGAGACTCCCGAGGAGACGCAGCCCCAGGAGATGAGCCAGGATGATCTTCTTAACGAGGTGGTTGAGACCTGTATTTCGGAGATGCCTCTTGAGGACAAAGTGGCAGGTCTTTTCATAGTGACACCTGAGCAGCTCACCGGTGTTGCAACAGCAGTTAAGGCAGGCAGCGGAACTCAGGAAGCTCTTGGCAATTATGCGGTGGGCGGTATTGTTTATTCCGCCAAGAACATCAAGTCGGAAGAACAGATCAAAGAGATGCTGCAGGCAACGGCATCCATGAGTAAATATCCTATTTTTACAGCAGTATTTGAAGAAGGATCGCCGTCCTCATCAGTAACATCCTCCATAGGTGTTGACGGTGTTAGCGAGATTACAGATGCCGATACAGCCAGAAGCAGTGCCATGGCCATCGGCTCGGCTCTTTATCAGTATGGATTTAACTTTGATATGGCCCCTGATATGGGCATTACCGAAGAATCACTTTACGGAACCGATGCTTCTGCAGTCAGAGATATCACGACTTCTCTGGTAAGCGGAATCCAGGAGTCGGGAGTTTCAGCCTGTGCCTATGCATTTCCTTTAAAGGGCGATACATCTGCGGCAATGGCTACCAGCGATGCTACCAAGGATCAGCTGGTGGTTAATGAGTACGAGGTATTCAAAGGAGCTATTGATAACGGCGGCGTCAATGCCATTATGGTTTCAAACATTTCTCTTCCCGAGCTTATCGGCGACAACACACCGGCTTCGCTTTCAGAGAAGATCATTCAGGAAGAACTCAGAGGAACCCTTGGATTTGGCGGCATTGTCATTACTGACTCCTTGAGCGAGGGCGCTGTAACTGAGTATTACACCCCTTCCGAGGCAGCAATAGCAGCTGTTAAGTCCGGAGCCGACATGCTTTATCTTCCTCAGGATTTTGCTCAGGCTTACGAAGGTCTTCTTGCCGAGGTCAAGGACGGAAGCATAAGCGAAGAGCGCATAAACGAATCCCTTCGCCGCATATACAGGATCAAGTATTCTGACCGCATAGACCAGATTTCAAACTGAAATTTCACCCTCCGGCGGAAAGTCGGAGGGATTTTTTTGCCACCCGGTACTTAAGTTCGTATATAATATTAATTAGAAGTTCAGGAGGTGGTATTAATGGGAACAGATGAAAAGAAATTATTAAACGAGGAAGTGCTTGCAGATATCAGCGGCGGACTTATGAAGGCTTCCGATGAGCTTTCACAGAAAAAGGCTGCTTTTGAGAAAGCCTGGGATCTTCTCGGACTGGATGCCAAGGGATATTCCGGAATGAGAATGGCTCAGCTTTTTGACGACTGGGAGCTGGCAGACTTTAAGCCCGATGCTGTTGCATTTTTGAAGGCACAGCTTCTTTCCTGAGAAAACTTTGAATTTGTAAAACGGATGGCAGTGGTGATTTTGACCACTGCCATTTTTTCATGGTAAAGTATTGAAATAAGACATCGAAAGGGGAGGAAATCCTATGGCAGGGGGAAGAGGACCGGGAGGCCCGTTCGGCAGGGCGTATATGTCTGAGGAGGAAAAGGCAAATCAGCCCAAGATCACATTCGCACTTGTAAAAAGAGTCATGTCATACCTAAAGCCCTATGTGTTGCAGCTTTTACTGGTGATGGCATGTATTCTGATATCTTCGATACTAAAACTTCTGCCCTCCATCATCACCGGAAAGATCGTGGATGAGGGACTTATCGGCAGGAATCTTCGCGCTCTTATCTACTATATTCTGATTTCCCTTCTGGCTACATTTACAGGGAATCTCATAGGCGTTGCGGAAAGCTATCTTAACAACTGGATCGCGCAGCATATCACCTACGATATGAGAAACCAGATGTTTAAGCATCTTCAGCGCATGTCACAGCGATTTTTCACCAATAACAATCAGGGCGATATCATAACCAGGATGACCAGCGATATAGACGGAGTGGAGTCGGTGATCGCAAACACCTTTACCTCCATTATCTCAAACGTGATGACTTTGGTTGTGGCTCTTGTTGCCATGTTCCAAAGAAACTACCTGCTGGCCATAATCGGGATTATCATCGTACCTCTTTTTACCATACCCACAAGAAGGGC
>JAILFT010000207.1 GCA_024697425.1 Butyrivibrio sp.
CTCAGATATCCAGCACTATGGTCACGGGGCCGTCGTTGACGGACTCGACCTTCATGTCGGCGCCAAAGATGCCGGTGCCGACTTCGAAGCCGCGGCTCTTGCACTCAGAGACCACAAGCTCGTAGAGAGGCTCTGAAACCTCGGGCCTTGCGGCCTCGGTAAAGCCCGGTCTTCTGGAGCTGCAGTCGGCGTAAAGAGTGAACTGGCTCACGATAAGGAGCTGCGCTCCCGCATCCTTCGGGGAGATATTCATCTTCCCGTTCTCATCTTCGAAAATTCTGAGGCCGCAGATCTTATCCGCGATCTTTTTGGCCTTCTCCTGTGTGTCATCGACATGTACTCCAAGAAGGACAAGGAAGCCCTTGTCGATCCTTGAATACTCCTTGCCGTCTATGGTTACCGATGCCGATAAAACCCTTGTGATCACTGCTCTCATATGTTTGCCTCCCCAAGCATTCTTGAAAGTACATCCACGGTGTACCTCATCTCCTCCTCGGTGTGCTCGCTGGAGATGAAGAAGCGAAGCCTTGCCTCCTCCTCGGATACTGCCGGGTATACGATGGGCATTACGTTGATGCCCTTCTTGTAGAGTTTCTGTGAAATCTCCATACACTTGTTGGAATCCTTGATGATGCAGGGAACTACCGCAGTGCCTTCCGCAAGGCCTGTATCAAGGCCCTTCTCCTTCATAAGATTCAGGAAAAACTTACTGTTGTGCTCAAGCTTCTTAACAAGCTCGGGAGTGCTCTTTAGAATGTTCAAAGCTCCCAGCGCCGCTCCTGCATTGGAGGGTGATATTCCAACGCTGAACATGAAACCGTCCGAAGTGTATTTAAGAAGTTCCACTATTTCTTTGGATCCTGAGATGTATCCGCCGCAGCTGGCCAGGGACTTACTCATGGTTCCCATCCACAGGTCAACGTCCTTTCTGTCAACGCCAAAGTAGCTTCCGACGCCTCTTCCGCAATCGCCTATGGTTCCGAGGGAATGAGCTTCATCCACCATCAAAAGAGCTCCGTACTGCTTTTTAAGTCTGATGAGCTCGGGAAGGTTACAGATGTCTCCATCCATGCTGTAAACCCCCTCAACCACGATGAGCACGCGCCTGTAGTATTTCCGTACTCTCTTAAGGGCGTCCTCGAGAGATGCCATGTCGTTGTGCTTGAAGCTCATGCGCTTTGCCCCGGAGAGCCTGCAGCCTGTGATGATACTGTTGTGAGAGAGGCTGTCGTGGAGGATGAGGTCCTCGGTGGATGCAACGGTGCTAATGGCGCTGACATTGGTGGTGTAGCCGCCGATGTAAACAATGGTGTCCTCGGTTCCAAGGAACTGCGTAATGGCATTCTCAAGCTTCCTGTGAAGATCTATCTCACCCGAGATCATGCGGCTTCCTGATACGGAGGTTCCATACTTCTCCACGGCATCCTGGGCTGCCTTTATGACCTCCTTGTTTCCGTTAAGTCCCACATAGTTGTAGGTTGAATAATTGATCTTATCGCCGTCGTCGGTTTTTATGATGTCCCTGGGAACAGCGTAGTTTACCTTGTAATAGGGGTTATTGCCGGCAACATTCTCAAGCCTTGCATGGATTGCCTTGTATTCAGCAAATTCAGAAATGCTGCTCTCCTGGGCCACCTCTCCGGAGGATTCTGCCACCGCTTTAGAGGACGCCGCTTCTACGGAGGAGTCTGACTTCGCTGCTGACAAAGCTTCCCCGAACGGCGCTGCCTCCTGATCCGGAGCCATCTTTCTGACTACCTTTGCAGTCCCCACGGCGACCTTCTCGGCTATGGCAAGATTCGGCGCCACAACTATTCCGGAAGCAGCCTCCCCGGCCACTCCGCCTGCCTTTTCTATAATATCCACCAGATCGCTGATGGTGGTCTCCTCTCCCGAAGCTGCCGCAATGAGCCCCTTTATCTGATCCTTGTCAAAAGAGAATGTGGCTGTGAGGTCAGTTACCAGCTCCGTCATCATGATCGAATCGATGCCAAGGTCAAACTGAAGCTTGTCCTCGTCATGAAGAGTGTCCACAGGATAAGCCGTCACCTTTGACAGGGCGCTGCAGACAATATCCCTGATGCTTGCAGCTGCGCCGCCTGCGCCCGCTCCATAACCTGCCGCACTTGCGTCGCCCATAGCCGCGCCGTAAGTTACTGCGCCGCCTGCCTCTTCGCCGGCAAATCCGCCAGTAGCTGCGCCGCCCATAGCCGCGCCGCCCGCACCTGCGCCGGCGATCCGCTTTGCAGGCGTTATAAAGTAGCTCTCGCCCTTTTCAACTTCCGCGTTGAGCACCGAAATATCCTGCTGCCCGGCGGACCGTAATACCACATGGCAGTTGGTCCCGCCAAATCCAAAGGAGCTCACTCCCGCAACGGCAGGGGCCTTTCCGTCCTCTTTTCCAAGATTCGTAAGTTTATCCGCAACCCTGATATTATCAACGGTCTTGATATAGGGATTCTTCTTCACATAGTTAAGGCTCTTGGGAATCTGACCCTTCGAAAGTACCAGCGCAGCCTTGATGAAGCCTGCGATACCTGCCGCAGACTCAAGGTGGCCGATATTGGTCTTAACAGAGCCTACATACAGCTCTTTTCCCGATTTCTCAAGATCCGGGCCAAAGACAGCGCCGATGGAATTAAGCTCAATGGGGTCACCAAGCTTGGTGCCGGTGCCGTGAAGCTCGATATAATCGACATCCCCGGGACGAAGGTTTGCCCTTGAGAGGGCCTTTCCGATAACCTCCTCCTGTGCCTTTCCGTTGGGCGCGGTAAGGCCGTTGCTTCTGGCATCCTGGTTCACCGCAGAGCCCGCAATTACAGCATAGATCCTGTCCCCGTCCTTAACGGCGTCGGAATATTTCTTGAGAAGTACAACTCCGCAGCCCTCGCCTCTTACATAGCCGTTGGCGGACTCGTCGCAGGTCTTGCACTTGGAGTCCGGTGAGAGCATGTTGGCGTTTTCAAATGCCCTGGAAATTGCCGGCTCCAGAAGAATGTTAACGCCGCCGCAGATGGCCTGAGTGCACTCGCCGTTTCTTATGGCGTTTGCGCCCATATGAACCGCCACCAGTGAAGATGAGCAGGCCGTATCAATGGCGATGCTTGGTCCGTTTAAGTTAAAGATATAGGAAAGCCTGTTGGCTATGATGCTTGTGGAATTGCCTGTGCTGAAGTACAGGTCCTTGTCCTCCTCCCCGAAAAGGGAAGCGTAGTCATGATTGGACAGGCCGATGTAAACTCCCGTGCTGCTGCCGTCAAAGTCCGCCTCGGTCCTTCCGCTGTCCAGCATAAGCTCCGAAACCGTCCTCAAAAGTATCCTCTGCTGAGGATCCATTTTGATGGCCTCCTTGGGGGTTATACCGTACTTTCTGCAGTCAAACTTGTCGATGTCCCTGATATAGCCGGCCTTAAGCCTACCAATGTCCTCATCCCCGGTAAGCCTTACCCTCTCATCATCGGGATAAGCAATGGCATCTGTGCCGGATTCCAGCATCTCCCAGAACTTTGCGGGACTGTCGCTCTCTCCCGGGAAGTGGCAGGCCATGGACACAACAGCAATATCCCCGTCAAAAGAGCCTTCTGCTCCGCGCTTCTTATCGTCAGACTTTTCCCTAGTTACCGAAGGCGCCTTAGCTGCCTCTTTCACCTTGTCCTTAAGATATCCCATGAGCTTATTAAGTGTGGGATAGCTCCAGAGAATGTCCACAGACAGGGAAACTCCGAATTCCTTCTCGATATCGCTGAACATCTTCTCGATGCCGATGGAATCGATGCCAAGCTCCGCGAAGGGCCTGTCGTAGTCAGCCTCCGTAAGCTTCTCTTCCATGGAATCGGAAATGATGGCAATGAGCCTGTTCTTTAAGTCATTCTTCTCATCCTCATATTTTCTGGTAAGAAGGTAGTATCTGACTTTGCCGCTGGCGGTCTTTGGAAGCTCGGGAAGGAACACCACCTTCTCGCAGGGAATGTGGAGCTTTTTAAGAACAGCATTATGAACTTCCGCTGAAAGAGCTTCCTCTGACGGATCCTGGCTCTCAACGGCGATGTAGAGCTTCTCTGTGTCCGTTGCTTCGTCGTGCACCTGGAAGGCAGCAACAGGACGCTCTCTTAAGGCTTCCACGCCGCTTCTTACCGCCATCTCAATGTCAGCGGAGAAATAGTTTCTTCCGTTTACAATGATCATCTCCTTGCGGCGTCCGCTGATGAAGATCTCACCGTTATACATAAATCCGATATCCCCGGTATCAAGGTCACCGTTTGGACGAAGGATGCCCTTGGTGGCCTCGGGATTTTTGTAATAGCCTGCGGTGACGTTGTCGCCGTGGACCATGATATTTCCTATGTATCCGTCCTCAAGGACGTTGTAGTCATCGTCGCAGACAAATACCTCGTTGCAGCTGATAAGACGTCCGCATCCCATGATGAGTCTGGCTCCTTCCGCCTTCTCTTTTCCCAGAATCCTGTCTCCAATGGCGGCATCCGCAGCTACGTAGATGGTCTGGCGCTCCTCCTTGGGGTGGCCGAGAGATACGGTAACTGTGGCCTCAGCAAGACCGTAGGCGGGAATGACGGCGCTCTCCTTAAAACCGTAGGGAGAGAGGGTCTTCCAGAACATCTCACAGCTTCCGGCGGATATGCCTTCCCCGGCGCTCACTGCTCCCTTAAAGCTGCTAAAATCAACGCCCTCATAGTCCTTCTCGTTAAAAGTCTTCATGATAAGGTTCATGGCAAAGTTGGGCATGGGTGAAAAAGTAGCGCCGCGGCTTGTTACGGTCTTTGCCCAGATTGAAGGGGTCCTCAGGAACGTGGTGGGTTTCATGCAGATCTGATCGCAGCCAAGGGCGATGGGACACATGTGCATTGCAAGGATAGCAAAGTCATGGGACAGCGGAAGCCAGTTAAATACGTTATCATCGTGCCCCAGGTCTATCCTTCCTGCGGTAGCAAAGGCATTGGCCACAACGTTTTTATTGGAAAGAAGAACGCCCTTGGGGTTTCCGGTAGAGCCCGATGAAAACTGCAGAACCGCCGTATCCTCCTCTGAAATAACGATGTCGTCAAAGGCCGTAAGATCCGGCATTTCGCCACTCTTATCCTCATACTCCGAAGGGATGATGACGGTCTGGCTCATAGCCTGTGACAGGGCAGCCCCCAGCATCATGTCCGAGTATATGTACTTGATTCCAAACTGCTGGCAAAGTCCGGCAAGGGCAGGAATATGCTGCTTGATATCAGCATTTATAGGGTAAAGAGCCGGAACCGCCCCTATAAGTATCGCTCCCCAGAAGCCCATGAAGGTATACAAAGGCTCAACGGCCTGGATCAGTATGAGATCACCCTTTCCGATCCCCGCCTGTGTGTAGCTTTTTGCGACCGCAGAGGCGTGGCAAAAGAGCTCTCTATAGCTCATGTTTATATCGTTCTCCGCAAGGTACAGGTTGTACTGCTTATCCTCGCCGGCTCTGTTTATCAGTAGATCTCTTACTATCATCACTCTCTCCCTCTGATTGCTCTTGCAAACTTGATGTTGTCTATCATATCTGTCATTGTGTGGCCGCCGTCCACCTGGACAAAATCGTAGCTGTCCATGTCGATGAGCTTCTCAATGCTTTCTATCCATCTGACGGGCTTTACTATCTGCTCTCCCAGAATTTCCGGAACATTTTCCCGGTACAATAAAGGCTCTACCGATGACATGACCTTTACTTCATTTCCTTTGTCAAAAGAGAAGTCTGAAATAATCTTCTTAAACTCGTCGCAGGCAGTCTTCATATATCTTGAATGGAAGGCACCGCTGACTTTAAGCTTTACGGTCCTAAGGCCTTTTTCCGCAATTTTCTTTTCTGCCTCGGCAATCGGCTCTTCCGGTCCGGAGATCACGATCTGGAAAGGAGAATTGTAGTTGGCAATATCTATCTCGTCAGATGCCACGGCCTTTATGGCCTCCATTATCTCATCGAAACTTCTTCCCATGACCGCCAGCATTGATCCGCCGTCGGCCCCTGCCATTATCCGGCCTCTTTCCCTAACCAGGGCAAGACCCTTTTCAAGGTCCATGTATCCGCCTGCTGTAAGGGCGCAGAGCTCTCCGAGGCTGTGGCCTATTACAAAGTCGGGAGTCCCCTCTTTATCTGTCAATTCCCTGTAATACAGGCAGGAGGTAAGATACCCTATAGGCTGCGCATATTCGGTCTTCCCGGTATCCTCAGGCCTGTCCTTTATAATATCTGTAACGGAAAAGCCAAGAATCTCATCGGCCATCTTAAGTTCTTTCTGATTGCGGGCAAGCAGCTCCAGCTCTGCCCTTCCGAATTTCTTTCCCTGTCCGGGAAAAACATATGTCTTTTTACCCATCTCATCTCTCCTGCAAACTGTCTCGTATCCTTATAATTGTGTTTATAACGTTATCGTTGGAAGTCATAAATAGATGCGGGCCGTCAAACAGATACTCCCTTGCGCCCATGGCCGCATACGCTGACCAGTCATAGACCGATCTTCCAAGGAGGCTGTCCTCCTTCCCCATAAAGTGGGACAGGGGGCACTTAAGCCGGGCCTTAAATCCGGCCTTTCCCTTTATCATCAGCTCAAGGTCCTTTTCAAGGATCGTCTTAAGATACTGGCTGTAGGAATTGTCTAAGGTTAAAAGCTCAAGATTGGAGCTCTTTTCCTCCACCTGTCGGATGTCATATTCCGATGCGCTCCTTGCGGGATCAACGGCTGCATAGATGACGTGGCCGGGGAGCCTGTCCCCTTCCTTTTCAAGCCTCTCATATGCATTGTCGCAAAGAAATGCCCCCATACTTACGCCGCAAAGAAGGTAGGGGCCGCAGTCCGCGGTCTTTTCCCTGATAAAGGAGACAAGGTCCGAAAGTACCTCCCCGTAGCTGCCGTAAAAGTCTTCGCCGGCTCTTTTCCCGTGTCCTGCCATCTCGTAAAAAAAGACATCGCCATCTTCCGAGAGTCTCTTGATCATCCGGCCGTAGGAGAGCCCATCCCCTCCCGCGTGGGGCACCAGTACCACGGCAGGTTTTCTAGTAGCTTCTGAATTTGTCATATCTTCTCTCCACTATCTCCTCCCGGGACAAACGCCCATATCTGTCAAAAAAGTCTTCAAGCTCCGCGGACATTTCTTTGCAGATCTCGTCCAGATTGTCTGCGGTAACAGGCTCCGGCTCAGGGATTATCCTGTCTATGACCTTCTTCTCGTAAAGTGAGGAAGCGCACATGCCCATGGCGTCGGCTGCCTCCTTTTTCTTCTCGCTGTCCTTCCAGACTATGCTGGCGTAGCCCTCCGGGGTGATCACGGAGTACACGGAGTGCTCCAGCATCCACACCTCGTTGGCAATGGAAAAGGCCAGTGCTCCGCCGCTTCCCGCCTCTCCAACGATAATGGACAGGGTGAGGGTCTTAAGCTCCGACGCGCATCCCAGCATCTTTGCGATGATATCCGCCTGCCCCATTTCTTCGGCTCCTCTTCCGCAGGCAGCACCCATGGTATCCACAAAGAATACCACGGGAATCCCGAATTTCTCCGCAAGCTTCATGAGCCTTATGGCCTTGTGATGGCCTGAAGGAGATGCCATTCCCCAGTTACGGCGAATGGCCTCCTGAATATCCTGTTTGCCCTTCTGCTGGCCTATGGACATCACCGGTCTTCCCTTAAAGAAGCCGATCCCGCCAACGACAGCAGGATCATCCCCTGATACCCTGTCCCCGTGAAGCTGGGTAAAATCGGTAAAGAGCTTGCACATATACTCAAGGGCTGTGGGCCTTGTGATCTTTCTTGCAAGCTTAACGTTCTTCCAGGCTTCGCTGAAGGCATAGGCCTCCGGATCCTCAGCGGGGGAATTAAGATGATAGCTTCCCCCGGCAGCCGGCTTTTTGTCTGCATTCTTAAGCCCTGCCCTGCCAAAGACATCAAGGAGATTTGTAAGGTAATCCCTCATCCTGACAGTGGACACCACCTCATCAACGAAGCCGTGCTCCTTGTGGAAACGGGCAGTCTGAAAGCCCTCGGGGAGCTTCTCTCCTGTAGTCTGCTCGATTACTCTCTGCCCCGCAAAACCGATAAGCGCGCCCTCCTCGGCAATGATGATATCCGCAAGGGTTGCAAAACTTGCGGTCACGCCTCCAAAGGTGGGGTTTGTAAGTACCGAAATATAAAGAAGTCCCTCCTTCCCATGTCTGACACATGCCTGGGAGGTCTTCTGCATCTGCAAAAGAGATGCCATCCCCTCCTGAACTCTCGCGCCTCCCGAAGCGCAGAACAGCACAACCGGAAGTCTTTCCTTCGTAGCATGCTCAAAGAGCCTCGTGATCTTCTCCCCCACATAATATCCCATACTTGCACGCAAAAAACGGGCATCCATTATGCCGATCGCGACATCATGCCCGCCTATAGCCGCCCTTCCCGTAAGAACGGCCTCATATAATTCATATCTCTTGCGATGCCTCTCGATCTTCGCCCTGTACTCGTCGTCAACAACGACTCTCCCGGTATCGATATCGTCCTCATAAGCCGCAAAAGACCCTTCGTCAGTTATTGAATTCAATCTCTCATACGTATTCATGTCAGCATTATAACATGCCGGCCCCCTCAATGGGGCATGTTTCAAACTGACTTGCCGCTGCCCTTTTAAGTCTTCAAAAAGCCTCCCCGCCGCAGCCCCTTTTGTTTACTGCTCAAGACCTGCCAGCATCTGCACCAGTTCAAGATAAAACGGCTTCACATTGGCTCTTTTTGTAAGCCCGCCCTGCAGCGACATGTGGTCCCCGGTAACGGTGGGCATAACATTCCATATTCCGGGAGCAGCTTCCTGCCCCTTCTCGTAATCTCTTCCGGGTGCTCCGATGGGCGCTCCGGCCGAAACAGTATTCACAAGGCCATCGTTCTGCTGCCAGGATTCATCTACATAAAAGCCCCCTGCAGTTGTCCCGGTATATCTGCTCATATAGGTGGAGCCCTTCAAAAACAGGGCTTCCGTGATATCAGGATCAGGCTCTGTAAGCCCCTCATCATTAACCCTTGTGGATGCGCAAGGGTAAGCAAAGTAATATACATCATCAAAGTTCGTAATCCGCTCATTCATATCAAGAGCATTGTCTATGTGCATGTCAAAGGCCGCGTAGTCCCAGAGCTGCCTTCCGTCGTACTCGGGCTTTGAGACATTTTTCATGGCCTCACTCTTTTTGATGTATTCCTCGGGAACCTCAACTTTTGAAACATCAAAGTCCGGATCCTCGTACAGGTCGTAGGCCGTTGTGCCGTTTGTAGGCGCCGCCAGGGTAACCACAGAAAGAAGGCCGTCTCCCTGCCCTCCCTTAAAGAAATCTGAAAGGTCCGCAGGGTCTGTATTCTCTATCTCTTCCCTGGAGCCGTTCCTTAGCACTTCCGTAAAGAGCCTCACCGTGGCACCTCCAAAGGAATGTCCTATGATTGCGAATTTAGAATCCTTAAAATCCGTCATCAGCGGCTCTTTTGAATAGTCTTTTCCAAATCTCTCATGACCTGCCTGTTTGCTGTGATAAGCGCCGTAGTCAACTCTTGTCCCCGACAGCTGTGCGTACAGTTCGCACGCCCTGTCCCAGGCACTGCCCTTAGGCGCCACCGAGGCGGAATAGCTCTCATACCCCTTATCATTCAGGTATCTTATCACATCACCCCCGGTCATCCCCCAATAAGGGATGAACTCGTTCTGAATGTCATAGCTCCCCCACCCGGAAAGGCCATGGACAAATATGAATTTCATATCGGTCTTCATAGGTTTATGATATCCCGCCAGCAGAGCTATCGTAAGCATTACTGCCATCAGGCAAACCATCCAGACAGTGGTCTTTGCCGCTCCCATTCTCCTTACCTGAAAAAAAGGATACGGCCCATCAATACGCTGTATATAGTTTAGATACAGCATTAAAAGACCATAGAAAAGAGTTATCGCTGCCGGGAGCCATACCAGGTTATAGCCGGCTCTTTTCTCAAAAAATACATACGTAACGGTTGAGAAAACCGGTATCACCAGATGGTGATACAGCCCGCTTCCGGAGAAAAGAAGCTCCTTGGCCTTCCCGGACATAGGCACAAGGATACATGCCGTAACCAGGAAGGTCATTATAAGCATGCACACGCCGATAAACCTAAGCACCGGTATAAAGCCCCTTCCCCCAAGGCATACGTAAAGCACTGAAGAGATGAGGGTAATGAGATTCGATATCTGGGTGTAGAAAATAAAGTTCTTCTTTATCCCATGCCACCTGATGCTTTTGGAAAAAGCTATTATCTCAAGAATTATGATTACCAGATTAAGCACACGTGCCATAGGCTCTTCTCCCGGTTTCTATACATTGATCATAAGTGTCACATTCAGTATTACCGTTCGCCGACATATTCAAAGCTCATTCCGTCGTCATGGGACACATACAGTCCCTGTGGGTGCTTGTCCAGTTCCTCGCTGTAATAGTCTCCGGTCCAGGGGCTCTGCCCCGCAAGAAGGTAGATTTCTCCTCCCTCTGCCCAGACCTTCTCGGGTATGGTAAAGGGATTGTAAATTGTTCCATCCGATAGTTTAACCTTAGCGGAAGGATAGTTTATCTGGACAAAAGACATACCGCCGTTATCGGACCTGAACAAAAGGCCGTCATCTCCGCCGTTATAGGTAAGGCAGGCAAAACCCAGATTTGAATCATCTATGAATTCAATCCACTTTGCTTCTCCTCCTCTTCCGAGAAAAGGATTTGGGTTTACCAGAGTTGTTTTATTCTTTTTGTAAGCATAAAGCGAATAGTAACTGCTCCCCGCAGCCCTGTCCACAGGCACCAGACCGTAGGTTATCCCGTCCTGTGTGGTGTACGAACAATCAGGTTCAATGGAGGGAAAAAAGTCATCATCTCCATTATCTGTAAACTCAAGCGTTCCGTACGCATCGTCCTTTACAGGATAGTCTGCGGAAGTGAGCTTTCCATCCACAAAGTCATACAGCCCTTCGTAAAGGGAATCCCTGTTGTAGCCGTCCTTCAAATAAGGCGACGGATCAAAGCTTTCTTCAATGGATGGCATCATTACGATGATCTCACTGTAAAGCCAGGGTGCCTTTTCATAAGGAACTTCCTCAATACATTCTTCAAGCCAGTCGCATATGTCCTCGCAAAACCAGGAAAGATCCTGGGAGCCGTTCTGACTAATCCCAGGCACCTTTACAATGCCCAGCGCATTGTCTGAACACTCTTTTTCCTCCCAGTAAAGGGATCTTTGGGACTTCTCAGGATATGTATCCTCCGTTATCCTGACAAATTCCTGTAAATATCCATGTTCTTCCTTTTTCTTCTGCTCAATCTCCCTGGCCTTTTCTTCATCAACTACATCATGTATTTCACTGCTGTTATCCGCTTTCCCATTCGGATCACTTTCTTTGTGTCTGATAAACTGAATCATCACTGCCAGCCCCAAAACAACGGTCAGACAAGCCACCAGTGCCACAACTAATACTCTTTTTGATTTCATACCTTTCATTTCCCTGTAATATTTTTCCCCATATATCAGAGTATTCCAAGAAAAACGCATTTGCAATAGGAATGCAAATAGTCCCTGGGGACGGGAGCAGCGGTCCATTGTCAGACAATGGACCGTTGACCCCTTCCCCAGAGACCATTTCATCTCAGGGTACTCTATCTATATTCAGAACAGCTGTCCGCTTGCCAGATACTGAAAAACCATATCTGCGCCGGCCATGCCCATGGCAAAAAACGCCAGGATAAACATCAATACTATTGCTCCCTTGTCGTAGACAAGATTATCGGGACGAATGTTTGATAACAGCACTTCCACTCCCAGCCCCACAAGTATCAGGGGCCACAGCTTAAAAATCACATCGTAGCTTATTACATTCACGAATAAGTGAAGTATGAACATAACTCCAAAGGCGATGAACACAATACCTGTTGTTACTGTCCCGACTCTGTGTATTCTTGCAGTCTCCATATCATGCCTCCTTTGAATTAAGGCTCTTATCCTCTATCTGCGCAATATCAGCCGGCGCCTTCACTTCTACTTCGCCGGTGCTATCCAGCTCTTTTTTCTTGCCCACGATCATGCGGATACCAATGACAACAAGCAGGATGGAAATTATAACCTGAGGGATATTGCTTACAGCAGGATATATGTCTTCCCAGTAATCTCCGGGGATCAGCCGATAGATCATATCGGAGAAGTAATCCCAAAGCTGGGCAGCTCCGATAACGATGAGAATAGCTGCGATCCACTTCTTTGCGTTTTTGCTTGAAAGACTATTCCACTTAAGATCCGAGAACTCTTCCCATACATATCTGTCTTCCATGGCTGCAAAGCTCTGATCATCCATTCCCGCATAGTTTCTTGCGTGGAAAAAGCCGTAAAACCAAACCACGGCAGTGATCGGAATCAGGAAATCCAAACCGCCGGCTATAACAAGCGGTGAGAAAGACAAGAAGAAAATAAGCATAAGGGTGAATCCGTTTTTCATAAATCCCATATACATCTCAGCTGCTCCGGGCAGGAATGAGAATATAAAAGTAAAAAATTTGTTTTTCTTCATCTGTTTCATTTTAAATACCTCCAACCTTACTCAAACAAATTCTGAATCTGTGACTGTATGTAACTTTCTGCTTTCTCCAGATCCAAGGCGCCGGAGCGTCTACTTAAAACCTCTTCTCTGGTCTTAACGGATCTGCTTTCAAGAACTTCATCTCTTGATATAACATTCTTCTCTGCAACAACCTCTTCTCTGGATGTAACCTTAACGCCTGTATCAGGAATAAAAGGAACTATGCACACAAGAGCGATTGCCGCAGCTACCGCGAATCCGACTCTTAAACAATACTGACTGAATTCAACCGTCTTCCTGCGCTTTTTGCGTTCAACGAAAGATATAACATTTCTCTCAATACCGGCCGGCGCCTGAACAAGCTCTTTTCCCTCTATATCCATGATCAGTTTATTAAGCTCATCATCGCTTAAGTACGGTATTATCTTATCTTTTTCACTCATGCAAGCAGGTCCTCCTTCCTTATGGTTTTCTTTAGCATTTCTCTGGCCCTGTAGATATGGGACTGTACGGTTTTTAGCGGAACTCCGATTCTCATCGATATCTCTTTTGCCGTAAGGCCCTCTTCAAAATGAAGCTTGGCAGGCGTCCTGTAGGGCTCTGAAAGCTCATCGCACCTGTCTTTAAAAGACTTCATGATGTCCGCTGTCACATATTGCTCAAGGGGGCCGTCCCGGCTAAGTGCCTCGCCCTGGGGCAGTTCATCATCAGGAGTCGCAACAGCCCGCCTTTCGGCAGCTCGCAGGTAATCAATGCACTTGTTGCCTGCGATCCTGCACAGCCAGGCCTTTTCGGAAGTGCCGTCAAACTCGCTTATATGCTCATAGGCCGAAATAAAGGTCTCCTGGGTGATATCCTCCGCGGCAAAATAATCACCGGTCAGCTTAAGACATACCGAGAAAACCAGATTCTTGTATGTGCTCATCAGCTCTATTAACTTGTCCTTAGAATCTGTTTTCCCCATGTTTTTTTCCTTTATTTCGCTCTCCTCATATAATATAACGAATCAGGCACATAAAAGTCTGCAAAAAATAACGACTTTCGGAAAAAAATTCCAAAAGTCGCATAATGGTCCCCGATCACTTAACGATCATACCTGTCTCGCGGTCTGCAAATATAGCAACCATTACAAGGAATACGATACCCATAAATATTTACCAGTAGCTGTGCATCTTCCTTAACCGCTTGTCTATAATCTATCGTCATGGTATCTCCGTTATTTACAAAACTTCCTATGATCATTACATTGAAAACAAGTCCAGGTTATCCTCTATAAACTTATAAATGGTCTGCCTTGTTATCTGCCTATTGATTGTATCCCCAGTCTCATGGGCATGTTTTTGAAGATTATAAATCTCTGTAAAACCTTCCTTTCTAATTATCACAATCGGATCGGAATAGAACAATGTTCCTTCTTTTTCCAGTACACAAAGCTCATATCCTAAAAGCTTCTTTAATACTATACAAGCCATTAAATGTCACTCCCAAGCAGGTATCATCTCAATCTTCTGATTATTCCACATCTCCATAAGCAAGGCTTTATGTTCCTTGTACCATGCTTCTATAACAGGAATCACATACTTCGAAAAGCCACCTTTTATAGTTCCTTCTTTAAGCTGAATGCTTCCCTGAATATTCTCATCCAGATAATTTATATCCACTGATGGACTACCTTTAAATGTTGAATCCATGAAAATCTCAATATCAAAGAATTCTGCAATTTTAACCATAGACTTATTCTCAGTTCTATCTGTATAGCCGGACTCTAATTTCTTTTCTATTGCACGACGAGCGTACTCAAGTAGATGCTCTCTTTCAAGCCAATCCATATCACTAAACAATTCTATTAGTTCTCTTTCTTCAGTACCCTTGGGAATAACCATATAGTCAACATTCCTTCCTCTATCACTGTCTTCAGTAACCCCGGATAAAAGATATTCAGGAGTAACCTCAAGCGCAGCACAAATAGCCATGATCTTATCTGAACCTGGATTTGTGTTTTTCTTTCTCCAATCACTTATAGTAGTAGTCGAAATACCTGTTCTTAGAGAAAACTCTTTCTGAGTCATATGGCGTTCTTCCAACAAATAGAAAATCTTCTGGCCTATTGTCATATTGCACCTCTTTAAAAATCGTTAATTACGGATTAATAATATCATTACCATCCAATATCGTCAATTACGGATTTATTCCTTTTAGTTTTTGGGGGGTTGTTATAAGATTGAAAACAGATATTCTTTCATTTTCCGATAAATGATTTGTCTGTCATCGTCAGAAACCCTGCTGCATTTTTTCAGTGCATAATGATGAGCAAATTCCTCATCTGTGTAGGTATTATCGCCGATTACAACCGGTTTACTGTATCTTGGACGACAATGTAAATGCACATGAGGATTTGGATCATCATCCTTGTAGAAGTTATTGAGCAAGCAGGTCCAATTACATAAATCCGCTCCAAATGCAGTCTTTAAACAACCTTCTATCCTTCTGATAATGAGCTGAAGATCAGTCCATTCTTCACCACTAAGTTCTGACAAAGTGCCGGCATGTCTCTTTAACACAAGTATGCATCGTCCGATATAATCCTGCTCATCAGCAAGATATGCAGCCCAGTACTCATCATCAAACAGTAAATATTTTCTATCTTCATCAGATAAATTGCACCATTCACAGTCATTCATAAAACAACCTCATTTCCTATAACTTCAAAGCCGCAATCATCTCTTCTCCGTCCCTATCCCCGGTCTCAACAAACCCAAATGACTCATAAAGCTCTTTTGCCACCTTATTCTCCGGTTCATATGAAAGCCAGCAGTACTCAGCCTTCCCACAAGGAAATGTCTTAACGAACTCAAGAGCCAGTTCTATTGCTTTTCTGCCATAGCCCTTTTGCTGATATCTCCTGTCTATCATCAGTCGCCATATATTATAGTTATTGTCTGCTATCTCAGGCGCATCGTCCCAATAGTCATCTTTGTCATATCCGATCATGACAAATCCCACCGGAGTATCGCCATTATAGATACCAAAAGGATACGCATAACCATTATTGGTAATAGTTGTATAAGCCTCAATTATACTCACATCATTAGAGGCAACAAATGATCTCTGGCTTTCATCAACCGACAGCTTTAATATATCCCAAACGTTTTTCCCATTTATCTTCTCAAGCCTTAACATAATAACCTCTTCCTCATAGAAACAAAGTATGTAATCAACAAAATGCAATCAGCAAGCGCCCAGGCACAGACTTCTCCAAAATAGATGCCATAGTATCCAATGAAACGAGTTATGACAATCGCGCATGTAACCCTCATTATCAGCTGTGCAAAGCTTGAAAGCATAGGAATTATGCTGTTTCCCATACCCTGCAATGTCGATCTGACAATATACAGAATGTAGAGTAAGGGAAAAAACACTGCCAGCACCTGCAGA
>JAILFT010000217.1 GCA_024697425.1 Butyrivibrio sp.
TTGATCATCTTAGGAGCTCCGTCTACGAGATCCTTTGCTTCCTTAAGTCCAAGACCTGTGATCTCACGAACAACCTTGATAACCTTAACCTTGTTAGGACCAACCTCTGTAAGCTCTACGTTGAACTCAGTCTTCTCCTCACCAGCTGCTGCTGCGCCAGCGCCTGCTGCTGCAACTACTACGCCTGCTGCTGCGGATACACCGAACTCTTCCTCGCAAGCCTTTACAAGATCGTTAAGCTCAAGAACTGTAAGCTCTTTGATAGCATCGATAAATTCTGCTGTTGTTAACTTTGCCATTATATTTTCCTCCATATAATTTTCAAATCATTTTATAGTTATTGTCCGTACAGTCAGATTACTCTGCTGCAGGTGCCTCAGCGGGTGCCTCTGCTGTCTCAGCAGGAGCTGCCTCCTCGGCTACAGGTGCTGCAGCCTCTTCAGCTGCGGGTGCTTCTTCTGCTGCAGGAGCTGTCTCGCCGCCTTTCTCTGCGATCTGATTAAGAACGCGAGCAAGATTAGCGATAGGTGACTGCATAGAACCAAGCAATCTTGAAAGAAGAACTTCCTTTGAAGGGATAGTTGCGATCTCGGTCATAGCCTCAGCATCGTAAAACTTACCTTCAATAACACCACCCTTAATCTCAAGAGCCTTTGCCTTCTTAGCAAACTCATAGAGTACACGAGCAGGTGCTGCAGGATCTGTTGTTGATACAGCCATTGCTGAAGGTCCGTTAAGAAGATCCTTGAGCTGCTCAAAATCAGTTCCCTGGAAAGCGAAGTTCATCATTGTGTTCTTGTACACCTTGTATGTTACGCCTTCTTCACGAAGCTTCTTACGAAGCTCTGTGTCCTGCGCAACAGTAAGTCCGCGGTGATCTACAAGTACGAGTGCCTGCGCATCTTTGATCTTCTCGGAGATCTCATTTACTACAGGCTGCTTCAATTCAACCTTTGCCATTTTTTTACCTCCTTATAGAATTTACCGCCGAAAAAAACCTCTCGAAGACATCGAGAGGCAAAAAGTCTTATCAAAAAACTTTCCTCGGCAGGCGCTTGCGCTTTACGTTCCGTAGGAACTCCTGCTGTCTTCGGCATGGCCATCTTCAGACGACCTTGTATAAATTATCATATTACAACGATATTGTCAACAGTTTTTTATTATCTTGGGCTGATATATCCGTTTGTATCTATATTGATTCCGGGGGAGATGCTGCCCATATAATTCATAATTCTTGCTGCATCTTCTCCTGCCGCTTCATAAACAGTACTTCCGCTCTGCACCGCAGGAACAAACTGAAGGTTTACGGAACCATTTCTGTGAAGAGTGGTAAGTATCATGCAGGTATCAAGCGTCTTGGAATTAAAAATGAAATTCCCCATGCTGAACACTACAGGAACACCGCTCACATAATCAATCTTCTGAAGAACATGAGGATGAGATCCTATTATCAGATTTGCCCCCGCCTCAGCTATCTCTTTTGCCTGAAGATTCTGATAGTAGTCAATTTCATCGGTGCTCTCGGTTCCCCAATGGATAAACACCACAACGTAGGCATTTCGCTCTCGGGCCTCTCTGATCTTTTCAAGGAGCAGGGAATCGTTCAGGCATCTGAAAACCCCGGGGCTGTTCTCTGTAGCACCCTTTGTATCCGGATTATCAAGCCTCTCTATCTGTGTCGCGCAGATGATCGCTATCTTAAGACCGCTGTCCGTCACGTAGTACACGGGATGTGAAGCTTCTTCTATATCGTTCCCAGCTCCCACATAGGCGACCCCCGCATTATCCAATGCAGCAAAAGAATCAACCAGGGCCTGCTGACCGTAGTCGTAGGCATGATTGTTGGCAAGTCCCACTATGTCAACACCCATGGTGTTCAGTATCGACGCGGTCTCCGGCCTTGCCCTGAAGGTATAGGTCTTGCCCTCCGTAGGAACTCCTCCGTTTGAATAAGCAAATTCATTGTTGACCATCATGATATCAGCACCGCGCATTTTATCGAGAAGACTCTGGCCGATGACACCCTCAGCGGTATTGCCGGCTCTTTTAAAGGAATAACCCGCAGCGTAATTGTCATCAAAGAGAATATCCCCGGCAAAACCTATGGTAATGCTGTCCGTGTCCGATGTGCTTATAATGTGGGTGTAATCTTCATCCCCCTCATAGATGGCAGGCATCTGCTGTCCTGATACGTCCTCCGTCTCAGGAACCGCTGCATTCATAGCAACTCCGGCTTCAGGAATCGCTTCCCATCTTCCTGCAAAAGAAGCACCGCTTTCTGGTTCAGTGGCATCGGTGCCTTTAATCTGACGGGCATATAAAAGAAGTCCGGGAATTCCCACTGCCAAAACGATAAAAAAAGTCAATAAGAAAGCCACTACCTGTGGCTTTGAGAAAAAACCTCTGATATCTAAATTTTCAGTCCAATGATGGTCATCATAGTATTTCTTCATATAGTAAGTATAGCACAATATATTGTGGTTTTCCACTTGACAGTATACAAGAAAAGCGGACCACCTTTCGGTGACCCGCCTTGTTCACATTACATTTGAAATTAATACTTGTTAGCAATAACCTTTACGCCAGGGCCCATTGTTGTTGCAAGAGTGATGCTCTTGAGGTACTGACCCTTAACTGATGAAGGCTTAGCCTTTGTGATAGCATCCATAAGTGCCTGGAAGTTCTGAGCAAGCTGCTCCTCTGTGAAAGATGCCTTTCCAACAGGAACGTGGATGATGTTAGCCTTGTCAAGTCTGTACTCGATCTTACCGGCTTTGATATCAGCAATGGCCTTTGTTACATCCATAGTAACTGTGCCAGCCTTAGGGTTAGGCATAAGACCCTTAGGTCCGAGAACCTTACCGAGACGTCCTACAACGCCCATCATGTCAGGTGTTGCAACTACAACGTCGAAATCAAGCCATCCTTCGTTCTGGATCTTAGGAA
>JAILFT010000007.1 GCA_024697425.1 Butyrivibrio sp.
TTGTCTTACCATTACACCGGGGAAAAGAGATTTCTTGATACTGCAAAGAAGATCGCGGACTACGTTCTTTCCGCGATCCCTGAAAATTACCTTGTTCCCATTGACTACAGGCAGCCTAAGGAAGTTAACCTGGAGGACTCAACGGCAGCAGCCATCACTGCATCCGGACTTATCGAGCTGGCAACCCAGCTTCCCGAGGATGCTGACAGATACCTTGATGCGGCCCTGAAACTCCTTATGACTCTGGATGAAAAGCGCTGCAGCTGGGGGACGGATACCGACAACATCCTTAATAACTGCGCGGTGGATTATCACGGCGACGGTCACAACATGTCCATTATCTACGGAGACTATTACTTTATTGAGGCAGTGATGAGCCTTGCGGGAAAGGCCCTTAGAATATTCTGATTTTCATAGGCGGGAGAGAGAAATGGTATTTACACCAAAGAGCACGGATTATAACTTAAGCCCTTATACCGGGCTTACCTACGACAGCTGGGTGGAGGCTGCGAAATATCTTTTGACCGGAGTATTTGATAACCTGGGTTCTATCGAGGACCCGGTGGTGATGCCAAGATACGAGAAGGATATAACCTATCCTCAGCCGGATCACCCTATGTGGCGGTTTAAGGCGGAGATTTTCGAGGGACTTGCAAGGTCCTTCTTTATCGCGGCGCCCCTGGTGCACATTGAGCCGGAGCTTACCATAAACGGCATAAATGTGCGGGACTACTATGCAAAGCAGGTTTTGTGCGCAGTGACACCCGAGGAGGCCAACTACGTCCTCAACTATACGGATATGAAAAAGGCAGATACTTCGGGAAATCTTTTCCCAGCCTATCAGCAGACCGTGGAGACAGCGGCCCTTGTGATCTGCCTGTGGCTCTCAAAGGAAGAGATCTGGGACAGATACACCAAGGATGAGAAGGACAGGATTGCGGCTTTTCTTTCGGACTTTGCCCATGCCAACACGGTGCCTCAGAACTGGAGGCTCTTTAACATGCTGGATCTGGCCTTCCTCTATATGAACGGCTACGAGATAGACGAGGATATCATGAGGGACCACGCCCAGGTCATCCTTAATTACTACGTGGGTGACGGCTGGTATCGGGACGGTCACTCCTTTGACTATTACTCCTGCTGGGCCTTCAACATGTACACCGGCATCTGGAACAACTGGTATGGCTATGAAAAAGAGCCGTATATTGCCGCCAGGTTTGAGGAGAACTCAAACGAGCTGATGAAGACCTACCCCTATTTCTTTGACCGGGACGGGTTTACAAATATGTGGGGCAGGAGCGGGATATACAGAAACGCAGCCACCAGTTCTTTTGACGGGAATCTTATGATGAGGAACCCTTCAGTGGATCCGGGGCTGGCAAGAAGGATCTGCTCTGGGTCGCTTTTGCAGTTCTTTACAAGAGATGATTTCCTGTGGGAGGGAGTACCCACTTTGGGCTTCTACGGGCCTTTTGCGCCTCAGCTTCAGAGCTACTCCTGCGCTGAGTCACCCTTCTGGCTTGCGAAGGCTCTTTTGTGCCTGCATCTTCCAAAGGACCATCCCTTCTGGACCGCGAAAGAGAGCGGCGGACTGTGGGAGGAGCTTGAAAAGAACGAAACCAGGGAGTGGGTGCTTGACGGTCCCGGGCTTTGCATGGCAAACCATGAGGCCAACGGCATCACGGAGCTTCGTACAGGCAAGATAGTGAAGAACAAGAGCGACCTTCACGGAATGAACAACTATTCCAAGCTGGTTTTTAATACCAAATTCCCATGGGAGGCCACGGTTTCAAGGGCGGTGGAGTCGCAGCAGTATGTTGTGAGGTACACTGACGAAGATCTGGTGCTTAGGGGCAATGTCACCTACTGGGCAGGGCAGAAGGAAGGTGTGCTCTACAGGAGGCAGTTCTTTGACTACGAGATGGAGAGCGAGTGCCACTGGAAGACAGCCATGGACCTTGCGGACTTTGCGGTGCCCTATGGAATAATAAGAGCGGACAAAATAAGGATGTATAGAAGGCCGCTGGAGATCACACTGGGAGCCTTTGGTTTCCCCGATAACGGGACAAGTGTCGAGTTTTTGGAGAAGGAGGGCTGCAGAGCCGCAGTGCTCAAGGGCCATGACCACACGGGAAAAGAGAAGCAGATGGCCTTTACCGTATTCGCGGGATGGGACAGTCTTGAGAGCATTGACTCCGAGGGGACGAATCCCGACAGTAAAAAGTCTGTGGTGATCTACGCAAAGACCGAAAGGACCAAGCAGTACGGGTATGAGCCTTACTTCCTGATATCTCAGGTTATTACCAGGGAGTCTTTGGAGGACTTTGCGGAGGATGAGATATTTCCTATCTCTAAGATTGAATACACCGATCCTCAGGGTTGCGGCGGTTACGGACCGGTGAAGATTTACTTAAAGAGCGGTGAAGTGCGGACTGTGGATTTCTACGGGGTTGAGGGAAGATTTTCGGTGTGAAGGAATTTGGCACTTGTGCGATTTGATGTTTGCGATTTGTGGCAGAGAGGAAGAAGAGTATGAGGATCAGTGTATATAACGACTGGGACCATGTGCCCAAGGCAGAGGCTTCGGGGGAAGATGAAGTTGTCCTTGCCTGGGATGGAGAGTACAGAAAGGGCGATATTATAGAATTTTCCGGGATTGTTCCGGGAGACTTTTATGTGGTGAAGGTGGATGCTACCATCGATCCGGCTTTAGTGCTGATAAAGGAGGAGAGGGTTCTTTATACTGTGCCCTTCTACGAGAAAAAAACCAGCTACAATCCTTTGTCTTTTGTGGGAAACAGACATATTGTGACTATCAGGAAGGCGGCGGATTATGAGTTTTCAAGCTACAGAAACCTTGCCCTAAATCCCTTCGATCAGCACGAGTATGCGGGAGTCTATCCCCATGCCAGCGCTAATGTGGAGACCAGAGGCGAGGCTGTTTTTGCGGCTCGTAATGCCATAGACGGCGTTAAGGCAACTCTCTCCCACGGGGAGTGGCCCTACGAGTCCTGGGGCATCAACCGTCAGGACGACGCCGAGTTCACCCTGGATTTCGGAAGGCGTGTGGATATAGACAAAGTGGTCCTGTACACCAGAGCGGACTTTCCCCACGATAACTGGTGGGTTAAGGCTACAATCTCTTTTTCCGACGGGAGTACTCAGGTGCTGGACATGGACAAAAAGGTTCAGGAGCCTCATGTATTTGAGATAAAAAGGAGCGGGATAGAGTGGCTTAAGCTTGGAGAGCTTATAAAGGCCGATGACCCAAGCCCCTTCCCGGCCCTGACACAGATAGAAGTATACGGCAGCGAAGCCGAATAATAGACTCAGTTTCCCGTTGATTTATAAACCCTGCTTTGTTATTCTTATTTTGTGAAAAAAAGTTTTCGGTTTTACGGGAAAAGGGTTTGACACGCATGTATAGGGTGAAGTACGATTTCGCATCGCTTTGCATTGCATCGCAGGGCTTAACTGCGGCCTTTTTCGTTTTCCGAAAATGAATATTGTTGTAATGGATGATTGTCGGATTTAGGGTGTTTATGTCCTAAAGACCGGCAATTTTCATTTTACAAAAGAACGGGGGAAAAGATGTCATGAAGAAAGTAAGGAATGGAACTAAAAGGACACTGGCACTGATTCTGTCAGCATTGCTGCTTGTTGGTTCACTGCCGGGGAAAGTTTATGCCGAAGAGGCTATTGATCCATTAGGGGAGCAGGAGCAGAGTATAAGCTGACGCTGCTAAACTATAATGGATTTGATCTATCTGCTTCTGATGTAAAAGAGGATGGGAATAAGTATACAGTTCCTTTTTGGATCGGTATAGGAGAAGGTGCTGATGGCAATAAAATAGGACCTACACAGGTTTCAGTTGTGGTGACTGACGGAACCTGGTCTGAGGATGGCTGGAGCGATGGCGCAAAGCTTCTTCAGTATTCTGCCATAAACAATGATTCTTTTACCAAGTCAGGGAATGGTGAGGGAACATTTTCTCTCGACAGCAGCATAACAGGTGAATGGGGAAAAGACTACCATGTATACCTTGTAGCAGAGTGCATTAACGGTGAGAAGATGTATCAAAATTCATGGCTATTGTGTCAGCGCATTATAAGGATGATCTTACTATATATTACAACGGCCGTGGAGACACAAACTATGCAATAAGCAAGGTTCCGCCCAAAGGAGTAGGTTCGTATACTGCAAGCCTTACAATAGGTGGAGAAACGGCTGCTGTTAACTATGAGATCCAAAAGAAAGATCTTACTGTTACAGCTGATGATAAGAAGATTTTTTACGGTGAAAATGCGCCTTCAAACTATACATATAGTTGTGATGGATTTGTAAATGGGGATAATAAATCATCTCTTGGAGGCGATATTTCTTTTGAGTGCAAATACCGAAACGGTGATGATGCCGGGGAATATGCTATTGTTCCCAAAGGCCTTACGTAAGTTTTGATATCCCTGATAAGTATAAATCTCTTATAGATGTAGACGATCTCGGATATGTCTCAGCAAAGAAATCAATTCCTGCAGGGACCAAATTGCCTGCAACAGCTTACGTAGATGTAACCGTACATGCTTACAACTACCAAAAGACGCTTAGCTATAAGGTTACAGTAAAGGAAAAGAATCCTCTTAAAGGAATAACACTGCAGAAGAATCTGACAGTTGGAGTCAATAATGAGGTGAATCTATCCGCGTTACTTAATCCTGTAAATCCGGACAATAATCCGGATTTGAAATGGACAATAAGTGATAAGGAAATTATCAGCATAAGTCCTTATAATGAATGTTCTGTGCATATTGTTGGGCTTAAGCCGGGAACTGCAACCATTACGGTGAGAACAAGGGATTCATTTAAGACCGGAAAGAAGGAGGCTCCCTTCACAGCCAGCTGCAAGGTGACAGTAAAGCCTTC
>JAILFT010000009.1 GCA_024697425.1 Butyrivibrio sp.
CTTCCGGTTGTTGCGCCGTACTCACCGCCGTCTCCGCCGCGGCGTCTGAGTTCCTCAGCTTCATCTCCGAAGAGCTCCGAAACAAAAGCACCTGCGCCTACTGCTGAAGAGTAAGCCTTTGATACGGTAACGATCTGCTTGATCTCGTAAGGCGGGATTCCTGCACCGATGGCTCCGTAAGCTGCCAGAGGTGAGGAAGATGTAACCATGGGATAGATACCGTGGTCGGGATCCTTCATGGTTCCGAGCTGACCCTCAAGAAGAATGGTCTTGCCTTCCTTGATGGCCTCCTCAAGATAAAGTGAAACGTTGCCAATATAGTCTTTAACCTGTTCTCTCCAGTCAACGATCTGATTGAAAAGAGCTTCCTGATCAATTGGGTCTGCATGGTAGAGATTAACAAGGATCACATCCTTGATCTCAGCTACGCGGGCAATCTTCTCCTTGATGACCTCGTCATCCTGGAAGAACTCGTTGATCTGCCAGCCAATCTTGGCAAACTTGTCTGAATAGAAAGGTGCGATACCTGACTTGGTGGAACCGAAGGACTTGCCTGCAAGTCTTGCTTCCTCAAGGGTATCGAACAGAACGTGATAGGGCATCATTACCTGAACCCTGTCGGAGATCATGATCTGAGGGGCAGGAACACCCTTTTCCTCAATCTCCCTGAGCTCGTTCATGAATTTGGTTATATCGAATGCAACACCGTTTCCGATGATGTTCATTATATTCTGATGGAAAACTCCGGACGGCATAGTGTGAAGTGCGAACTTGCCATAATCATTTACAATAGTGTGTCCGGCATTGGCTCCTCCCTGGAAGCGGATTACCACATCAGCCTGATCCGCAAGAGTATCGGTGATCTTACCTTTGCCTTCATCACCCCAGTTAGCGCCTACAACAGCTTTTACCATAGTTTCCTCCTCATAAAAACTTAAACAGTTATTAAGTGACAATCAATCTGCCACCTATAGTAATATATCGCAGAATCGGGTATAAGTAAAACAATTTCTTGAGTTTCCTGTGACATCGCAATTCCACGGAAAAGTTTCATTTTGACTTAATTTGATGAATTTTCTGAAATTTTATTTTAATTTATATAATTTTATGATTTTATGCACTAAAAATCGTTTACAATTAAATGTACAAGTTGTTTGTTGTCAATACACCCGGGAGGTTATTATGGCCAAAACAGCAGGAAAAAGTGAATTTGCAAATGATGCGTTCAAGAAACTGTCAGTATCGGAGAAGTTTAAGAAAGTCTTTAACCGGTTCCGACTTAATCTGATCGTCATATTTATTCTTGTTATCCTCATAGATCTGATGGCTGTGGGAAATCTGCACAGCATTTACCGCAGATACTTTGAGCAGAATACTCAGCAGGGCGAGATCAGGATAACAATTCAGGCTTTGGCCAAGTATTATCTTTGGGCGCTTAACTGCGAAGATGCCGAAGACAGAACGGAGCAGATGGCAGGCGCCGCAGAGAAAATCCAGGAGCTTAACGACGGTCTGGACACTCTGGGAAAGGTATATAAGGGAGATCTTTCATCTGCCTATCAGCATATAAAAGATATTCAGGCTGCGGCTACGGGGATGGATTCGCTGTATTCTTCCGGAGCTTCACACGATGAGCAGTATCAGTACTATGTTGCCAATGTAAATGAGGCTATAAAGGTTGTTGTTAAGGACTTTAAAGAGATAGGTATCAGCGCGGCGGCACAGGCCAAAAGAGCTTATTACTTATCTTTGGTAACCGTTTCGCTGATGACAATAATTGCCGGTCTTGTGGTCGCATATGCACTTCTTTATTCAAGGAGAGCAAGAGGAGCCCTTACCGGAAGTATCCTTGGACCTATCGAAGCCATTTCGAAGGCTGCCGATGACATGGCCAAGGGCAAGCTCGAAGTTGAGATTGAGACAGATTCCGAGGATGAACTTGGCAAGCTGGCAAAAGACATAGTTCTTTCAACGGACGGTATCGCCAAGATCGTAAAGGATATAGATGAAACCCTTAAGAGAATGTCTGCAGGAGACTTCTCTTCGGGATCACATAATGAGAAGCTTTATATAGGTGATTATCAGGCAATCAGAAGTGCCTTAAGCGATATTTCCGATAATCTTTCCAGCACACTTCTGGAGGTTAGAAATTCTTCCTCACAGGTATCTCAAGGTGCCAGCAACATGTCTCAGGGAGCTTCAAACCTGGCAGAGGGTGCAACAGACCAGGCTGCTGCAGTGGAGGAGCTGACAGCATCGGTAAACTCCATTACCGAGCAGACCAAGCAGCTGGCTGAAGTTGCCGAGAGAAGCAAAGCA